>CAJLGN010000123.1 GCA_905206195.1 uncultured Roseburia sp. | reverse complement strand
AAAGGAGGCAGCTCTGCTTTTTAAATATTCAGTTGTAACATATGTATTGTAATCCCAATGAAAAGTGAATGACAATGTCGTTGACATTGAAATTTAGAACAGATAATATAATACTAGGATTATCAGACTTAAAACACAGAGGGGATTTCATGAAGACTTACGAATTAGTGGTTCCTTGTCATTTCGGCCTGGAAGCAGTACTCAAAAAAGAGATATATGATTTGGGGTATGATATCAGCCAGGTGGAAGATGGGAGAATTTCATTTATCGGAGATGAGGAGGCGATTTGTCGCGCAAATATTTTTCTGCGCACGGCGGAGCGCGTGTTGATACAGGTGGGAAGATTTCGTGCAACTACGTTCGAGGAGCTGTTTCAGGGAATCAGGGCGCTTCCCTGGGAGGCCTATATTCCAGTGGACGGCAAGTTCTGGGTGAAGAAGGCCTCCTCCATCAAGAGCAAGCTGTTTAGCCCCTCGGATATCCAGTCTATCGCAAAGAAGGCGATGGTGGAGCGGATGAGGGAGCATTGTGATGTGGAGTGGTTCCCGGAGAGCGGAGCTCCTTACCCAGTACGGATTTTTTTGCTCAAGGATGAAGTGACAGTCGCGCTGGATACCTCCGGGGATTCTTTGCACAAGCGGGGATATCGGACGATGACGAGCAAGGCACCTCTGACAGAGACGCTGGCGGCAGCTCTTTTGCTGCTCACCCCCTGGCGGCCGGATCGCATTCTGGTGGATCCGTTCTGCGGGAGCGGCACATTTCCAATTGAGGCGGCGATGATCGCAGCGGACATTGCGCCGGGAATGAACCGTGCGTTTACGGCGGAGCAGTGGGATAATATTATTCCGCGAAAGTTGTGGTACGAGTGTGTGAAAGAGGCACAGGATATGGTTGATCTGAATGTGCAGGTGGACATCCAGGGTTATGACATCGATGCGGATGTGGTGCGGGCGGCCAGAGAGAATGCTGCGCGGGCGGGCGTAGAGCAACTGATCCACTTTCAGCAGCGCCCCGTCGCAGAGCTTCGTCATCCAAAGAAGTATGGTTTTCTCGTCACCAATCCCCCTTACGGTGAACGTCTGGAGGACAAGGCGGACCTGCCAAAGTTGTACAGTCAAATTGGGGAGGCGTACCGCGGGCTCGATGCTTGGTCGATGTATCTGATTACCAGTTATGAGGATGCGGAGCGTTACATCGGAAGAAAGGCGGACAAGAACCGCAAGATTTATAACGGAATGTTAAAGACTTATTTTTATCAGTTTATGGGATCGAAACCGCCGAGAAAAAGGATAGAGTAAGGGAGATACCGCAGGAGGCAGGAATGAAGTATTCAAAGAGATATATCGCTTTTGGCGCGCTTTTGGCGGTTGCCCTGTTGCTCAAGTTTTATACATTTGGGACAGATGATGCGGAAATTGGAAGTTTTCGGGGGGCAAATTTGGATGAGAAGGCGTGGAATCCGCTGATTGCGGCCAGCGTCAATGCAAACTTGTTGTCTGTGGTGATTGATAATCGGGAATACAACAACGAGGATTATCATTTTTATATGGATGAGAATTTGAATCTGATGATCCCGGTCACAATTCTGCGCGAAGCGCTCAACTGCAGTGCCCGTGTATACGACGGGGAGCGTCTTTTGGTGGAGAAGCACGCCAGTGAACTGGAATTTCCACTGGACAAGCTGGAGGTTCGGGTGAACGGAAAAACAGAGAAGATCGAATCGCCCTTGACAAAAATAGAGGACACTTACTATGTGAGTCTCAATGATGTGTGGAATCATTTGGATTATTCGTATTCGTGGGATATGCAGCAGAATCTGGCGTCGGCGGTGGACCGATCCGACAGCACTGCGATCATACCGACGCGCTATGATCTGAGGGAAAGGCAGAGAGTGCCGCGGGTGCGCAACCAGGGATCGTATGGAACCTGCTGGGCGTTCGCTGCGCTCGGGGCGCTTGAGTCCTCTCTCTTACCGGAGGAGGGGGTGCAGTATTCTGCGGATCATATGACACTCACAAATGGATTTAATTTGACGCAGGATGACGGGGGAGAGTACACGATGGCGATGGCTTATCTCGCGTCGTGGAAGGGACCAGTCTATGAGGAGGATGATCCGTACGGGGACAATGAGACGAATGAACTTTTGCCTCCGGTAAAGCATGTGCAAGAAATGCAGATCCTTGATGGGAAAGATTACGAGAAGATCAAGGAGAGTGTTTTTAAGTACGGTGCGGTGCAGACTTCTATTTACAATGCACTTCGAAGCTCTCAGTCAAAATCTCCTTATTATAACGAGCGGACGGGCGCATACTGCTATATCGGCACGGAGAAGCCCAATCATGATGTCACGATCATCGGCTGGGATGACAGCTATCCGAAGGAGAACTTCAGCGTAGATCTGGAGGGGGATGGAGCATTTATCTGCCAGAACAGCTGGGGGGAGGAGTTTGGAGAGGACGGTATTTTTTACATTTCGTATTATGACACGAACATCGGCACGCACAATGTGGTTTACACGCGGGTGGATGAGACAGATAATTATGATCATATTTACCAGAGCGATTTGTGCGGATGGGTCGGGCAGTTGGGCTACAATAAGGAAAGCATTTACGGGGCGAACGTGTACACTGCAGCGCAAGCGGAGAAGCTGGTGGCGGCGAGCTTTTATGCGACGGGGAAGGATACACAGTACGAACTCTATGTCGTGCGGAATTTCCAGAATGAGGAGTCGCTTGGGGAGCGGATTCCGGTGGCTTCCGGAAAGCTGAGCAATGCCGGATACTATACAATAGATTTTAATCAGGGGATTCCCGTGGAGGCAGGCGAACAGTACGCGATCGTTCTGCACATTATCACTCCGGGTTCAGTACACCCGATGGCGATTGAATATAAGGCGGACAAGGCTACGGCCAGTGTCATTCTGGATGACGGCGAGAGCTATATCAGCACGAATGGCAGAAGCTGGGAAAACGCGGACAAGGTGGAGGAAAGTAACCTGTGCATCAAGGTGTTTAGCAACAATCAGTAAAAGGGATATTACATGGAAGAAAAAACGTTAAAATTTGCGACGATTTTCCTCGCAGCTCTCACAGTGTCAGTGTGCGCTATGATACCGTATCTGCCGACGCTTCATCTCCGTGAGATGGAGTGGAGAGAGAGAAGGCTTGGAGAGGAGGAATTTGCAGCAAATCAGGAGCAGATGCAGGATCTGACGGTCCTGGAGCAAAATGATGCGGTAAATGACAAGGGAATGTTGAGCATTCGTCTTCCGGAGGGCGTGGACGGCAGCCTTGTGAAGATCAGCAACGATTATGTGAGGCAGACGGTCCGCGTCGAGATTCCCGGGACAGATATGGAATATTTTGAAAATCATCCGATCTCGGGGGGAAGCAATCATATCGATACAGTTTCTTATGTAAAAAACGGGGAGAAAGGTGTCATTGAGATTATCACAGATCGGGTGTATGAGCTCGATACTGAGTATGATACCGGTTACTATTATTTTAATTTTTTGACACCGCATGAGGTCTACGATAAAGTGGTCGTGGTCGATGCCGGCCATGGAGGCAGGGCGGCCGGGGCAACGAAGAAGGGCATCAACGAAAAGGATATTGATTTGGCAATCGCGCTTAAGCTGCAGGAGCTTTTTGAGGGAAGCGGCGAGAATATCGGGGTGTATTTTACGAGAACAGATGACAGCAATCCGACATTTGATCAGAGAGTTCAGTTGGCAAACAAGTCGGATGCGGATCTTTTTATCAGTATACATAACAATTCGACCAGAAGCGGAAGGATGTCCAGCATCAGGGGTACGCAGGTCATGTATGACGAATCCTCGGAGGCGAGCCGGCGGTTTGCACAGATTTGTCTGGAGGAGGTGACAGGGACCATCGGGAGTCGGGATCGAGGGGTAGTAGAGGGTAGCAGCATCTACATCATAAGAACCAGCCAGGTTCCCGTGGCGCTGATTGAGGTCGGATTTATGACGAATCAGGAGGAGTTGAATTTGCTGAGCACGGAGGAATATCAGGCGCAGTCGGCGCAGGGCATCTACAAGGCGGTGCAAAGAGCCTTCGTGGAGGGTTACTAGCGTTTGATAGAGGAAAAGAGGTGGGATGAGAGGTATGAAAAGAATCATATTTGCAACTGGCAATATGGGCAAGATGAAGGAGATCAGAGAGATTATGTCCGATATGGATGTGGAGATATTGTCGATGAAGGAGGCTGGAATCGAGACGGATATTGTGGAGAATGGCGCCACTTTTGCAGAAAATGCACAGATTAAGGCGAAAGCGGTAGCGGCCCACACGGATGATATTGTGCTGGCAGATGACTCTGGTCTGGAGGTGGACTACCTGAATGGTGAGCCTGGAATTTACTCGGCGCGCTATCTTGGGGAGGACACTTCCTACCAGGTTAAGAATCAGGCGATCTTAGACCGCCTGTCTGGAGTGCCAAAAGAAGAACGGACAGCGCGGTTTGTCTGTGCGATGGCAGCTGTTCTGCCGGATCAGGAGATGCTGGTGACAACAGAGACGATCGAGGGATTTATTGGAGAGAACCCGGCTGGGGAAAATGGTTTTGGATACGATCCGATTTTTTATGTGGAAGAGTACGGATGTTCCACGGCGGAGTTGACGGATGCACAGAAGAACCTTGTGAGCCATCGCGGAAAGGCGCTTCGTTCCATGAAGCGCCTTCTGCGCCAGCATGGATTCTAGAAGCGGGCTAACATTTTGAATTCAAGGGATTACATATGAGGATACTGATAGTAAGTGATACGCACAGAAAACATGAAAATTTAAAAGAAATCTTACGGCGTGTGAAACCGCTGGATCTGTTGATTCATCTGGGGGACGCTGAGGGGGAGGAGCGATCTATCGAGAGGTTGGCGGGGTGCTCCATTGCGGCAGTGCGCGGAAATAACGATTTTTTTTCCGATCTTCCGAAGGAGAGGGAGTTACAGCTTGGAAGATACCGTGCACTGCTGACGCACGGGCATTACTATTATGTAAATACTGGAATTGCGAATATTAAGCGGGAGGCGGTTGCCAGAAGATTTGATATCGTGATGTTTGGGCATACGCACAGACCGATCATCGACCATGACAATCATATCATCGCGCTCAATCCTGGAAGTATCTCGTATCCCAGGCAGGATGGGCGCCACCCATCCTGTATATGGATGGAGATTGATGCGTCGGGAGAGGCGCATTTTGATATTCTCTATTTGTAAAAATGAAAAAAGGTGTTGACTTTTGGGAAGCTGTCCTATATAATAATCCTTGCGTCGCGGATAAGGTGCTCAGGAAACCAGAAATAATTGATGCGGTCGATCTAAATAATCCTTCGGGGTGTGGCTCAGCTTGGCTAGAGCGCCTGGTTTGGGACCAGGAGG
>CAJLGN010000122.1 GCA_905206195.1 uncultured Roseburia sp. | reverse complement strand
ATATAATAGCCGATCGCCTGCCAGATGAGCGCTATGATAATCGCCCAGATAACAAGCCTTTGATCCCCAAGCCACGCGATCAGACCCTCGCCGTTCTCCCCCACCGGCCGGAACAGATAAACAAAGCTGTTCAAAAGCCCGCTTCTCTGATCGTAGATCGCAGAAAAGATTGCTGAGATCACCACGATCGACAAAATATTGGGGATGTAGAATACCACTCTGAAAAATCCCTCTCCCTTTATTTTCTGCCTACTCAAAATCGCGGCAAACAGAATCGCCAGCGCCATCGTCACAATCGTCACCACCACGATGATCAAGATTGAATTCTGCATCGAGCGCAAAAACTTCTCATCTGCAGCCAGAATCTTAAAGTTATTCAAACCCACAAACGTTTTCTCCGCCGAGAAGCCACCCCATTTGTACAATGACATCTTAAATACGTTGATGGTGGGAATGACCATGAATATGAATAATAAAATTGTTGCGGGCGCAACGCAGAAGAATATAAACAAATTCCTGTTGCGCCTTCTGCCCCTGCTCTTTTCCATTTGGACGCCTCCTTCCCAATGTCCCTGTTCTGATAAAAATGAGACTGTCACAAAATGCAACTTCCATCCTCCGCTTCTGTGCAGTTCTGCAAGAGACGCCTCGACGTAAACTTAACCTCGGCCCATTCTTGTAGAAACTGCACAGAAATTACAGGTTGACTCACCATTTTGCAACAGCCTCATTTATTTGATCCTAATTAAAGCCTGTAATTATTATTTCATAGCAGCTCTGAGCTGATCGCTTACTTCCTCGACTGCAGTCTGCCACTCTTCCACCGTCTTATCTCCGGTTACGATACTGTCGATTGTGAAGAACAATGTCTCTTTCATGCTGACACCCTCCACTGCCTCTGTAGCGGCAAATCCGCCCATGGAAGCGATCGCACCCGTGTCATAGATGGAATAGATTGTCTTGCTGTCCTCGTCCGCGATGTACTGGCTCACGCCCTCGACCGGCATAATCGCCCCGTTACCCGCAAAGATTTCTGCCGCTTCATCGGAGTAAGTATATGCCATAAATGCTTTTGCAAGCTCCGGATTTTCTGCCTGCGCAGGAATCCAGGACTGCTCAAAGAAGGTGAATGCGCATCTGTCGCCGCCCTCTTTGACTGCCGGCAGCGGAGCAAATCCCCATTTGAATCCGTCCGCGCGCGGTGCCTCTGCCATCTCACCAATAATCCAGTTGCCGTTTGGCATAAAGATCGCTTTGTCATCCAATACTAACTGCTGATTTTTCTTGAAGTTGTCACTGTTTGCGTTGCCTACTGTAGTCGGCTCCATGTAATCCGCAAGTTTTCCGACAATCTCAAAGGCCTGCGTTGCTTCCGGAGTCTCCCAGATGCCGTCCTCGTAGCTCATTGCTCTGTTGTAGAAATCAGCGCCTCCAATCTCCGTGAGCATACCGAACATGAAAGCGTCAAAATAGCCCGCTACTGGATATGTAAATAAAGAAATGCCCTCCGCCTTTGCCTTGTCGCCAAGCGCCCACATCTCATCCCATGTCTCCGGCACGGTCCACCCCTTGCTCTCCAAGAGATTTGCGTCATACCAAAGTCCACAGGGACTGTAGAACATAGGTGCGAGATAGGTCTTGCCATCCCCGTAAGGATTGGTCACAAGCGTATCGGTAAAGCCCGGGATAATCTTCTCCCCCACCGTCACACTCTCGCCCGGAACCTGCATGGACAGCACATCTGTGATATCCATGATCGCATTGTCCTTCAACAGCGTCTCGGGGAGCGCGAGCTCACGCCCGGTTGCAAGATACACGTAATCCGGATAGTCACCGGCTTTCATGAGGGGACTGATCACCTCCTCCAGATTCTTCTCCGCCGTAAGTTCAATGGTCACACCAGGATTGTGCTCCATAAACTTATCTGTCACCTGCTGCCAGATCTCAGCCCCGTATCCGCCGTCAAAGGCAGCCACTTTTAATGTGCCAGACAGCCCTGCATCCGTCCCTGCGTTCGCGGCACCTTCGTCTGTGGACGCCGCATTCTGCGTCGACGCGGGGGCGTCGTTATTCGCCGATGTTTGGCCGCAGCCGGCAAATGTGCCAAGCGCCATTGCCGCAGTTAATGAAATAGCTACCATTCTCTTTTTCATAAATGATCCTCCTTGTACCTAATCCTATTGTTGATTATCACCAACAACCAATTTATATTTTCAGTATATCTGTTTATTTTTTACAATTCAATTTATATGTTGCTCTTTTTTTTATATATATTGTCTTTTGTGTAAAGCAAGAATTATATTATTAGTTAGAAAGCTTCCATGCAGCCGTGTGCCCCCTCCAGCTTCCTTTCCTTATAACAAAAACAGGAAGAGGTTGTAAAACCGCTTCCTGTTGTACCATCAGATTCACCGGTGCTTTTCTTCTGTTTGTAAATATCTTTTCCTACTCACCTTGGGCAATCCAGTACACGACCGCTTCGTATGGTCTTACAATCTCTGTGTTGACCGCCGTATAATTGGCGATTAAAACTCCCCGGTTCTCCTCCGCAAGCGTTCGAATCGATGGCGGCAGTTTAAATTTTCTGTCCGAGAAATTACAAATTATAAGCAGTTTTTCGCCCTCCAGCTCTCTCATATAACAGAACAGTTCCTCATGCGCCGCCTCCAGCAGCGCGTAGCTGCCGTACACGATGATGTCGTGCCGCTTTCTTAAATCGATGAGCTTCCTATAATAATGGTACACAGAATCGCTGCGCTCCATCTGCTCTTTCGCGTTGATCTCCCGGTAATTCGGATTCACAGGCAGCCAGGGGGTCCCCGTCGTAAAACCACCGTTTGGGCTGTCATCCCACTGCATCGGTGTTCTGGCGTTATCCCGCCCTTTTTTATTGAGAACATGAATCATCTCCTCACGGGTGTACACCTTTTGATCCAGCACGAGATCTTTATAAATATTGATCTCCTCAATATCGTCGCACTCCGAGACATCCCGGATGCAGCGGTTTGTCATCCCAAGCTCCTCCCCTTGATAAATATAGGGAGTTCCCTGCATCATATGCAGACATGTGGCGAGCATCTTCGCGGAGATCTCGCGGTACTCTGCGGAGTCATTTCCCCAGCGCGAAACAATACGGGGCTGATCATGGTTGTCCCAGAACAGACTGTTCCATGCTTTCCCGCAGAGCTCCACCTGCCATTTGCTCATGACCGCTTTTAATATAGGAAGAGACAGCTTCTGAACAGTCCATTTTCCATGCGTCTCATCCGAGTCCACATCCATGTGCTCAAACTGAAAGACCATATTCAACTCCTGCGCATCAAAACCAGCATATTTTTTCGCCTCCTCGATGGTGACCCCTGATGCCTCCCCAACTGTCAGAAGATCGTACTTTCGCAATACCTCTCAGTTCATCTCCTTCAGATACTCGTGCACATGCGGCCCGTTCGCCGTGATATTTCCGCAGAAAGAATATTGCCCTCCCTCCTTGAGCGGACCGTCCTCATACACCTCGGGCTTGGAAATCAGGCTGATGACGTCCATGCGGAAGCCGTCAATTCCCTTTTTGCACCACCAATCCATCAGGTCGTAGACCTCCCTCCTGACCGTCTCATTCTCCCAGTTCAAATCGGGTTGCCCTGGCACAAATTGGTGTAGATAGTACTGCCCGCGCTCCCTTCCGTACTCCCACGCGGAGCCGCTGAAAAAGCTGCCCCAGTTCGTGGGCTCATGTCCGTCCACGGGATCTTTCCATATATAGTAGTCACTGTATGGATTGTCTCTGGACTTTTTGCTCTCGATAAACCAGCGATGCTGATCCGAGCTGTGGTTCACCACGAGGTCAAGCACCACCTTAATCCCCCGGTTGTGCGCCTCGTGCAGCATTCCATCAAAATCCTCCATGCAGCCGAACTCTTCCATGATCGCGCGATAATCGCTGATATCATACCCGTTGTCCTTATTCGGTGACCGGTAGATCGGGGAGAGCCAGATGACTGACACCCCCAGATCTCTCAAGTAATCTAAGCGTTTTGTGACCCCCTTTAGGTCGCCGATCCCATCCCCGTTGCTGTCCATAAAACTCCTCGGGTAGATCTGGTAGACGACCGCTTCCTTCCACCACGTTTTCTCCATTCGGATCTTTCATCCTTTCCTCTACTGAAATACATTTTTTCCCGCACCGATTGTGACCCCTTTCCAGAGAACAACGGCATCAAACGCGCTTCCCTCATTTTCAATCTCCACGCTCCCCTCTCCGACAGTCACCGTGAGCCTGCTGCCTCTCCAGTAAATCGGGTAAGTCAGGCTCTTCCAGCCTTTTGGCAGATGCGGGCAAATCCTCAGTCGGTTTTGGCTGATTCTGACACCTCCAAATCCCATGACAACATCCTGCCATGTTCCGCCCATATTCGCGCTGTGGATGCCCTGATCGGAGGAGGTCATCTCTGTTCCAAGATCTGTTGAGGCCGCCTTTTGAAACATATCATAGGCCTCTTCATCCATGCCGAGATCACACGCCGTGACACTGTGGATCGCCTTAGAGAGAGAGGAGTCGTGGAGCGTCCGTGCCTCGTAGTACAGGTAATTGCTGCGCTTGGTCTCCGCGTCCACCAGATCTTCAAGCTGGTACAAAAGCTCCACGATATCCGCCTGCTTTCCTGCCTGATAGCCCTGAATGTCCTCCATGGAGTAATCGTTGAAGAGTGTTCCAACCACAGGGGCCGCCTTGTAGCTTGTCAGATCAATTTCCTTGAGGTCAAAGTATCCGTCAAACTGCGGGATAATCTTTGTCTTTTCGTCCGCAGCCGGGAGAAAGAGCTTCGGCAGCTTTTCTTCCAGCTCTTTTTTCAGCGTATCCAGATCCGCCAGTTTTGAGAGTTTTTCCCACACCTCTCTTTTCTCTGTCCTCAACTTTTCGATCACAGCGGCTGCGAGATCCATATTGTATTTTACCAGATAATTCGTGTACGCATTATTATCGACGTGCTCCTTGTACTCGTCCGGCCCTATGACATCGCGGATCTCGTAGCGGTCATTTTGAACAACCCACTCCAGTCTGCTGTTCCAAAACCGGGCGGTTTCAATGATCATCTCATAGCCGAAACAATCCATAAACGCATCGTCCCCGCTAGCGATATAGTACTGCCACAGGGAATAAATGATATCCGCCGTGATGTGAATCTCGATCAGACCAGTCAGACAGTACATCGTCTCCCCCGTGTGAACATTGACGCCGACGGTGTAGGGGGTCACCTCGCCGTCGCTCACCCACGCCGACTCCCACGGGTACATCGCTCCCTCATAACCCTGCTCCGCAGCCTTTTTGCGCGCTCCGCAGAGACCGTGGTAGCGGTACTCGAGCAGCGTTCTTGCCACCTCGGGCGCCGCCATCGGAAAGTACGGGAAAATAAATGTCTCCGT
>CAJLGN010000121.1 GCA_905206195.1 uncultured Roseburia sp. | reverse complement strand
GGCCAGCGGCATTTATTTCCACACGGCGGAGGAGAAAATGGGCGGGCAAAGATTGTTGGAATGTCTGCGGGCGGACGCAAAAGGCGAGGGAGCCAGATATATTTTGCGCCAGGACGGGGCAGCTGGGAGCGATGTAGTCCCTCTTCTCCTTCTGCATCAGGAGTTTATGATGTCCTCCGCAGAAGAAATACTTGGAATGGAAGAATTTTTGACCTGCTATCAGGTCATTTACACGAGAAAAGAAAAGCTTCCGGTCGCAGGGCTCTACAGCCCTGATGGCAGTGCGCGGGAGGGTCAGCCGGTCATACGGAAGCTGGAGCTTTGTGATGCAGAAGTTGTGGTGGAAAATTACGATGTGATGGATGATCCGGCGTACGTGCGGGAGCGGATAGAAAAGGGCTTTTTGTTCGGTGCATTTTTCGGTGAGGAGCTGGCAGGCTTTGTCGGGCTGCATGCGGAGGGAAGCATCGGTATGCTCACGGTTTTGCCAAAGTACCGGGGAAGGAAACTTGGCAGGGCGCTCGAGACATATATCATCAACCTCTGTCTGGAGCAGGGATTCACGCCCTACGGTCAGGTGGAGACAGGAAACGAGGCATCACTGCGGTTACAGGAATCTCTGGGGCTTTTTCGCTCGAAACGGCCGGTATATTTCATGGAAGGAAAGTAAAAAATCACTTTACATTTACAAGGGCCTGTGATAAGATAAAACAGTTGTGAAGAGATAGATGGTCCTCTGTTACGAATAGGCGTATTAAGAACATCCAAATAATAGGAGGTCACAAAATGAACGCAAATGAAATCATCAAGAGCATTGAGGCTGAGCAGCTTAAGGCAGAAGTACCGCAGTTCCGTGTCGGCGATACGGTAAAGGTTTACGGTAAGATCAAAGAGGGAAACCGTGAGCGTATCCAGATCTTCGAGGGAACTGTTATCAAGAGACAGGGCGGAAGTAACCGTGAGACCTTTACGGTGAGAAAGCTTTCAAACGGCGTCGGTGTAGAGAAGACATGGCCGCTGCATTCCCCGAACGTTGAGAAGGTGGAGGTTGTCCGTCAGGGTAAAGTAAGACGTGCGAAGTTATTCTATTTAAGAGATCGCGTTGGTAAGAAGGCGAAGGTAAAAGAGTTAGTAAGATAATCGTTGGCAGGAGAGAGTCGGGGAGCATCTGAGTGAAGATGCTTCCCGGCTTTTTTGCATCTCTTTTGCAGAAAGAGGCGGTCAGACATCCGGAGTCTGGGGCGGACACTGCAAGTGAATGACGCCAAAATGAATTGCTAAGCCACGCGGTTTGTGTTAAAGTATAACAGGAATCGGCGTGGCTTTTTTGGAGGAGTGGAATGCGCAGGAGAAAGAGCGGACTTAATTTTGGCAGGCGGAAGAAAAAAATAAATATGGCAGTGTTAAGAGAAGTGTGCGTCTGGGTGACGGAGATTGTAATCGCTCTGCTGCTTGCATTTACGCTCGTTTATTTTGCGGGGCTTCGCACCAGCGTGGTCGGGCAGTCTATGGCCGAGACGTTAAAGGGCGGCGATGAGATTTTGGTGAACCGCTTTCTTTATAAGGTGACGAACCCGAAGCCGAACGACATTATCGTATTTTTACCAAACGGCAATGAGAAGTCGCACTATTATGTGAAGCGGGTGGTTGCGGTTCCGGGGGATACCGTTCTGATTCAAAACGGTGCACTCTATGTAAATGGCGCGTTGTTTGAGGAGGAGATCGAGGTTGCGTCCATGGAGGATGCGGGGCTTGCAGTGGAGGAGACGACACTTGGGTCGGATGAGTTTTTTGTTTTGGGGGACAACCGGAATAACAGCGAGGACAGCCGCTACGCCAATATCGGCAATATCAAAAAGGAGCACATCATTGGAAAAGCTTGGTTTCGTGTGGCTCCATGGGGGGATTTCGGGTTTCTGTAGCGGCAGATCAGGGATTGTGTAGATGGAATAGGAGAGTTTGTGTATGCAGTTTCAGTGGTATCCTGGACATATGACAAAGGCAAAGCGTCAAATGCAGGAAGATATTAAATTAATAGATCTGGTGATTGAGCTTGTGGACGCGAGGATTCCGCTGAGCAGTCGGAACCCGGATATCGATGAGCTGGGAAAGAATAAGGCCCGGCTGATTTTGATGAATAAGTCTGATCTGGCGGACGAGCAGGTCAGCAGGGAGTGGGCGGAGTATTTTCAGAAAAAGGGGTATTATGTCGTCGGCCTTGACGCCAGAAATCGAGCGGGGATGAAGCATGTGACTGTGGTCGTCATGGAAGCTTGCAGGGAGAAGATTGAGCGGGATCGAAAGCGGGGGATTGTAAATCGGCCGGTGCGCGCGATGGTGGTGGGCATCCCGAATGTTGGAAAGTCCACATTTATCAACTCGTATGCGGGGAAGGCGTGCGCGAAGACGGGAAACCGACCGGGTGTCACAAAGGGAAAGCAGTGGATCAGACTCAATAAAAATGTAGAGCTTTTGGATACCCCGGGGATTCTCTGGCCGAAGTTTGAGGATCAGCTGGTGGGACTTCGTTTGGCGTTAATTGGGGCGATCAAAGATGAGATTTTAAATATCGACGAATTGTCGTTGGAATTGATCAAGTTGTTGAAGGAACATTACCAGGGGGTATTGCAGGAGCGATACGGGACAGCGGAATATCCGCTTGCAGAAGATGAGGAGCCGGCAGGGCTGCTCGCTCAGATCGCCGGGAATCGGAAGTGCATCTCAAAGGGAGGCGAGCTCGACTACAGCAAGGCAGCGGCGCTGTTGATCGATGAGTTCCGCGGGGGAAAACTTGGAAAGATCACGCTGGAGCGACCGTGAGGGCGCGCGGCAAGGAGTGAAGCAGCGCGAAGGAGGACGAGGGATGGAGGCTCAGAAAAAGAAAATCAGTGAGATCAAAGAGGAATTAAAGGCGGCGGATGCGATGCTGCCTTATTTTATCGAGAGACACCAGCGGGATGCGCGCGCGGGTGTGGTGAAATTGGTGGAGCAGGCAAAGGCGCGCCTTGCACGTCTTGACGCGGAGCGCGAGCGCACGAGAAAGCTCAAAAAGTACGAGGAGGAATACGGCGCGTGCGGAATGGTCTGCGGTGTCGACGAGGTGGGCAGAGGCCCGCTGGCTGGACCAGTGGTGGCGGGCGCAGTGATTCTTCCGAGGGACTGTGATATTCTCTACATTAACGACTCGAAAAAATTGTCCGCAGCAAAGCGGGAGGAACTCTACGATATCATTATGAAGCGGGCGGTCGCAGTTGGAATCGGCATGGTAGGACCGGATTGCATAGATCAGATTAATATCCTGCAGGCGACCTATGAGGCGATGCGGGAGGCTATAAGTAAATTGGGAGAAACGCCCGATATACTATTAAATGACGCGGTGACAATTCCTGGCATCGATATCCGGCAGATACCGATCATAAAGGGAGATGCCAAGAGCATTTCAATTGGGGCGGCGAGCATTGTGGCGAAGGTGACCAGGGACAGGTTGATGGTGGAGTACGACGGGATCATGCCGGAGTACGGGTTTGCCGCGAACAAAGGCTACGGCTCTGCAGTGCATATTGCAGCTTTGAAAAAACACGGGCCCTCTCCGATCCACCGCAGGAGCTTTATCGGGAATTTTATCGACGGGTCTTACATATAAAGCGAGGGATGAAGATGCAGATATCGGATATGCTGGGACAGTACAATCGAAACGTGGCAAATGGTACGGAGGAACTGCGGGGTGCGCAGGGCGTGCAGAAATTGGTCTCAACAGTGGGAGATTTGTCGGCGGGAAGCGTGTTTGAGGGAACTGTCAATTCGGTGAAGAATGGAAAGGTGACGCTCGCGCTTGGAAACGGGCAGACTATCTCTGCGCGTCTGGAGGGAAAAGTGGATATAAAACCGGGGAACTCGATGTTTTTTCAGGTGCGATCCAACGACGGACTCACGGTATCGATCCGCCCCTACACGGGGGGTGGAAGTGCGAGCAACCCGATTCTCTTTCAGGCGCTCACTGCGGCGCAGATTCCTGCGACCGAGCGGACGCTCGCGATGGTAGATACGATGATGCAGGAGCAGATGCCGGTCAACCGGCAGAGCATCCTGGATATGGTTAAGGTTCTAAATAGCAATCCAAATGCCAATGTGCAGACAATTGTACAGATGGTGAAACTTGGGATGCCGGTGACGGAGGCGATGACGACACAGTTCGAGCATTATCTGTCAGATCAGCACACCATGGTAAATGAGATGGAGCTCGCGCTTGGTCAGGTTGCAGAGGCGATAGGGGACGAGGCGCTTTTGCCGGAGGACGCGGTCGATCTTTATAATCGGATCATGGATATTTTTAAGGGCGATGCCAAGGGCGTGCAAGGCGGCGGGATGCAGCTCGTGGATGGACGCGCGGGGACGGCGATGCAGGCACAGGCGGAAATGACAGACCAAGGCGCGCAGGCAGGGATGGTACCGGCGGGAAGCGCAGGGGAGGTGGAACCGTCAGGCGGGCGCTTGGAGCGCGCGGGGCAGATGGCTGTGGATGAGCTTTTACAGGGGGCGGGGCAGACACAGGCAGGTGAGAACTCTGGACAGATAAAGGGGCAGACTGGCCAGTTCTCCGGGCAGGTGGTAGAGCTGACGCTCGGCGATCTGCTATCGGATGAACAGCGCGCGGCGCTCACAAAGGCGATCCAGAATGTTCCGACGCTCGCGGGGGATTCGGCACTTTTCGTGCCGTTGGAGTCGGAGGCGATCTTTGTGGACACGATGCAGGACGAGTCGATTGGAATGCAGGGAGGGCAGGTTGCGGAGAGCGCGCAGCAGGCCGCGGATGTGGCAGTTCTGAAAAAGGATATGCCGGTGACGGAATTTTTGAGTTCCCTGCAGCGGGCGTTTGCGGAGAACAGCCAGTACGGGTATGCGGGAGTGCAGCGGCTTTTTGCGGGGAAGGAGTTCCAGAGCCTTCTCAGACATATGGTGGAGCAGCAGTGGCTCATAAAACCACAGGATTTAAATGAGGAGCACAAGATCAGTCAGCTCTACGAGAAGATGGAGCATCAGATCAGGCAGATGGAGTCTGCGATTCGGATGACTGGAATTACTCAGAATTCATTTTTGCACACGGCGGCGGACATCCGGGGAAATATCGAGTTCATGAATCAGATGAACCAGATTTATAATTATATCCAAATGCCGCTGAAGATGTCGGGGCAAAACGCCAACGGTGAGCTCTATGTCTACCGGAATAAGAAACAGTTTGATGGGGAAAATGAGGAGCTGACCGCATTTTTGCACCTCGATATGGGCAATCTCGGCTCCACGGATGTCTCGGTTCGCATGCAGAATCGCCAGGTGAAGACGAATTTTTATTTTGAGGATGACGCCTCCTATGCGATGGTGGAGAAGCATCTCCCCATTTTGGAGAAACGGTTGAAGAACAAGGGATACAACTGCACCAGCACGATTACAAATGAGAAAAAGAATATCAATTTCAAGGAGAATTTTGTGAAACGAGGCAGGGT
>CAJLGN010000120.1 GCA_905206195.1 uncultured Roseburia sp. | reverse complement strand
GCCGACGCCAAAAACACATCGACCGAGAGCGCCGCAATCAATAAAACAATCTGCACATTTCCCACCTCTAAAATGTATGCAGCTGTTATATCTTATTCCAGCGGCGCTGGTTGGTGACTTGCGGGCTTGCCAGTACCCCGTTGTATGTCCTTGACACCGACCGGAGCCAACTGCAGTCCACCTGCACCGCAAGGCCGCACCCGCAAATCCCCCCGTGACTCCTGCGAAAAAGCACCCGCTCACATATCAAACAAATATTCCATAAACTTATGCCCCTCCGAGAACACATTCCCCGCAGCTTTCGCCCCACGCTCATGGTAGCGCTGATTTGACTTTCGCTGCCTCGTGCTGTCGTAGAGCAGATAGGGCACATCGTCCGCCGTGTGCGTGCGGAGCGCGACCGGTGTCGGGTGATCCGGCAAAACCGCCATGCGGAAATCCTCCCCCGCCGCAACAAGCCCTGCGATAATCGGGGCGATCACCCGCTCATCAAGCCGCTCGATCGCCGTGACCTTTTTCATAGCGCTTCCCTGATGTCCCATCTCATCCGGCGCCTCGACATGCACATAGACAAAATCGTATCCCTCCTTCGTCAGGACGTCCACCGCGGCCTGCGCTTTCCCCTCATAGTTCGTGTCAAGTCCGCCATTCGCGCCGTCCACGGTCACGACCTTCATGCCGGTCCCCACTGCGATTCCTTTGAGCAAATCCACAGCGGAGATCATCGCGCCCCGCTTGTGCGTGCGCTCCTCAAACGAGGTCAATATCGGCTTCGTTCCAGCCCCCCAAAACCAGCAGGAATTTGCAGGGTTCTGTCCATTTTTCCTGCGCGCTTCATTGATCGGATGATTCACCAAAATATCATAGCTCTTCTTCATCATGGCACAAAGCGCCTCATTTTGAGGGAGCTTATCCCCGATCTTCTGCCCCAAAATGTCGTGGGGCGCCACCAGATCCACAACCTCACCCTGCGCCCAGATCAGGCAGTGGCGGTAGCTGGTTCCCACATAAAATTGAAATTGGCTGTTCTCCAGCTCTTTTTTTACTGCGTCGAGCAAAATCGCGCACTCCTCCGTACTTATCTCTCCCGAACTGTGATCGACGATCGTGCGCTCCTCATATCTTTTCTCACCCTCGGACAGTGTCACAATATTGCATCGCAGCGCAATATCCGTCTCCTTCATCGGAACTCCGATGGACAATGCCTCAAGCGGAGACCGCCCCGAATAAAACTCCCTGGGGTCATATCCCAGCACCGAGAGATTCGCCGTGTCACTCCCCGGCTTCATGCCGTCCGGTATCGTGTGCACCATGCCGATCTCCCCTTTGGCTGCCAGCGCATCCATCTGGGGCGTATTCGCATATTCCAGCGGTGTCTTGTTCCCCAGACTCTCAAGCGGGCAATCCGCCATCCCATCCCCCAATATCACTACATATTTCATATCACTACAACCTCCGCTGTTGTCCACCGTCTCCATCACTTCTTGACACATGGATATCTCCCACTCCCGCACCGCACAATGCATCCACCTTACGCCACGCGGATCATCTGAAGTATAGCGCCAAGCTCAGCCGCTTTTTCCTCATACGCCGCCTCGGTCATGAGCCCCGTCAGAAATCCGATCTCCCCGGAGATGTCCTCCGCAGTCACATATTCCACGTCGGAAAAGACCTTCTCCACCGCTTCCTTCTCCGCGGCCGTCCGCACAAAATAGCGGCTCTCCACGCATTTGTAATCCACAAGTGCAAGCTTCTTCGAGCTCCACTCCACGGCAATATTCACGTGCAGGTGCTTTGCCATCTCCACGATGTCCGCCGCCACCGCGCTCGCCGTCGGGAGCTTCCCGGCACCACTGCCGTAGAACATCGCGTCGCCCAGCATATTGCCGTGGACAAAAATTGCATTGAACACATCGTTCACGCCGTAGAGCGGATGTTTCTCAGAGAGCAAAAACGGCGCCACCATCGCCACATATCCACCATCCACCTTTTTGCTGGACGCCAGAAGCTTAATCACCCGCCCCATCGCCTTCGCATACCGGATATCGACCGCTGTGATCTTAGAGATTCCCTCCGTGTGGATATCCTCAAAATCCACCTGCTGCCCGCACGCAAGTGAGGTGAGAATCGCGATCTTGCGGCACGCATCATAGCCCTCCACATCCGCCGTCGGATCCTTTTCCGCATAGCCCTTCTCCTGCGCATCCCTTAACACATCCGCAAATTCCAGACCTTCCTCCGTCATTTTCGTCAACATATAATTCGTGGTTCCGTTTATGATTCCGGTGATCTCCTCCATCTCATCCGCCGTCAGACAAGAGTTTAGAGGGCGGATAATCGGAATGCCTCCCCCCACGCTCGCCTCGAACATAAAGTTCACATTCTTCTCCCGCGCGAGCGCGATCAGCTCAGCGCCCTTCGCCGCGACCAGCGCTTTATTGGACGTCGTCACATGCTTTCCCGCAGCGAGCATCGCCTTCACAAAGGTGTACGCCGGCTCCACGCCGCCCATCGTCTCCACGACAATCCGCACTTCTGGGTCGTCCGCGATAACCTTATAATCATGAACCACCCGATCCGCCATCGGGTCTCCCGGAAAATCTCTCAGATCCAAAATATACTTGATCCGAATCTCCTCCCCGGCGCGCTTTGCGATGCTATTCCTGTTGATATCCAACACTTCGACTACACCGGAACCGATTGTCCCGTATCCCATCACTGCTATTTCTACCATAACTTCCTCCATATCAACCGTGCACTTGCTGTCCCTTCGTCAAATCCTGCACTCCGACTACTCTCTGCCAAGAATCTTCACATAGTGAATCCCGCTTTGCCCCTCAATATGTGCCACCATCTCCGTCACATCGCCCGTCTGCGGGAGAATATCCACCGAGAGCGTCAGTGACGCGATTCCATTGATCGGAATACTCTGATGAATTGTCAAAATGTTCGCGTGAAATTCCGCCACCGTGCGCAACACCACAGACAGAAGGCCCGGCTCGTCGTCCAGCTGAATCACCATGGTGATCGTCCTTCCCTTCGCTGTTTCGTGAAACGGAAAAATATCATCCTTATACTTATAAAAAGAGCTTCTGCTAATCCCAACGCGCTCTGTCGCCTCCTGCACAGATGTGATTCTGCCCGAATCGAGCAGCCTTTTTGCTTCCACTACTCTGAGCAGTACATCGGGCACCGCCTTCTCCTTTAAGACAAAATACTGACCGTTCTCCTTCATGTCCCTCTGCTTCCTCTTTCTCATACTCTTACCTGAATTGTATGTCATTCCTGCGAGAATGTGTTTTTCTGAGACTTACACTTGTCCTCATGTGGAAGATGATAACACAAAGAGGTTGCCAAGGCAACCTCTTTTTCGCAATCCTTCTGATGAAATTTTTGTATATTCTGGTCCGCTCCTAGAATTTTCGGCTTCCTCCGCCGTGGGAATGCCCGCTGCTACTGCTGTGCGTACTGCTCCGTCCGCTTCCTCCGCCGTTTCCTGTCTGCTTTGGAATCCTCCTCTGCGCGAGAGTCTGGTTCACAAACCGGTCCTCCTTCACCCTCAGATCAACTCTGCTGTTCTCCCGGTACTCGTATTGATACGCTCCGAAGCGGAGTCTGTACTTGCCCACCACAAACAGATAAAAAATCACTCCACAGGCGATCGAAATCCCTGCCGCAATCCACATCTCAAACGGTTCAATCGACCGGTACACAGATCTCCTGCCAGTCTGTGTGTCATAATTGTACTGACCACCTAAAATTCCAACTTCGTAGTACTGCTCCACACCGCTTAACAACGTCATCATGCAAGCGCCATAATTGCCATTGGCAACGTCCACATACGCCGCATCGAGGATACTATCAATCCGCGCGTCCGTCAGATATCGGATCGCGATGCCCGAGGTGGAAATCGTGATCTCACGGTTGTCCATATCAATCAACAGCGCAACACCGTCCTCCTGCTCAGGGGAATGTTCATCAAAAAAATCGTCGGCGTAATCCCTCGCTGTCTTCCCCATGGCATCCAAGGTGGTAACCGCGTAAACATTCCACCCGGACACCTCCTCAAATGCTGCGATGCGCTCCTCCAAAGCGCCTGCCTCGCTCTCCGTAAAGATCGCAGCCCCATCGTAGACATTCCTCTCCTGCCCGCCCGCTGCCCGGACACGCTCCACCGGGACCAATCCTCCAAAAAGCAATATCGCACATACAAGCACTGCGGCTCCCACACAGTTCATCCTCCCGCGGAGTCTCTGCCCTAAGCCTTTTCTCATAAGAAAAACCCTCCGATCAATCCGATGACCAACACACCAAGCGCCACGCCAAGACTTGCCAGCGCCAGTTTCTTGTGATCCACCGGCAGTTCTCCGCACACTTTTCCCGTCTGACCATTCATGGAATAATAGTAAATCTTCCCGTCTCTGCCCTTGTATGTAAGTGTCCAGACCGGCAGCAGGACGTACGCCCACCTCTCATTCTTTGGCACAAAATGTGTGTTCCTCACAGAGACAAAATCATAGCCGCTTATCGTCTCGCGCAACAGCTTCTCCGCGCTCTCGCGCATCTCGCCCTGCATCTTGTCTTGCACGGCCTCCCGCTCAATATCCCTGCGCTCCGCCAGAAAGCCGGACAGATATCCAATGCTGAAATTCTTCGCCTCGTGAAACTCATAGGGCATGACTCCGATTGCCAACTTGCGATTGGCCTTCTGAAGCGCGTTTTCCGTGAGATTACAAAGCGACACCCCGCCACCGCGCTCCACTGCATAGTGCTTCGTCTCCGTGTACTCGATGTCCCCCATCCTCCACACGCGGATATTGTGGGCTTCCCCCTGCACTTGTCCCTCCAACTCCACATCGTAAAGCCAGTAGGGAAAATAAACTCCGGTCATCGTCTCAATCTGCTTCCTATGAAAAAACGCTCTCGGGACAAACTTTTTTTTGCCCACATATTCAAAAAAACCCTGCTCTGCCTGAGCCCGCGTAATGGAAAACGGAATGATCTGACCTGGCAGAAAATCTCCCTCCAATCTGCCTTCAAGAACGACCGGATTATGGCAATAGTAGCAGAAGGTGGCCGCCGTGGTGGCGTCCGTCACAATCTGCGCACCGCAGGAGGGACAGGTGTAGCAGACCGCTTCCTCGGCAGTTGTCTTCTTCAGCCTGCTCCTCTGTACCCACATTAAAATCCTGTGCCTGCTCCCCCGCGCTGGCTGGTTTCATCGCATCCAGCTCAGCCTGAGAAAAAAGAGAATTACAATATTCACATTTATAATTCTGGGTAGATGGGTCAAAAATCAGTTCTCCATCACAATTCGGACATTTAAAACTGACAACCGCCATCCTCAGCTCCTCGCTTTCCCGCAGTTGCTACAGAACTTTCCGCTGTTCGTCGTTCCGCATCCACAAATCCACTCTGCCGCCGGAGCCGGCTTGCCACACTCACTGCAGAACTTTCCAGTATTCTCGTGACCGCAGGCGCACATCCATGTCGCCGCCGGGGCCGGCTTCCCACACTCGCTG
>CAJLGN010000119.1 GCA_905206195.1 uncultured Roseburia sp. | reverse complement strand
CGTATCCGAAAGAATACGGCGGAATGGGAAGAGACATTATCAGCTATGCAATTGGGGTGGAAGAGCTGTCGCGTGTTGACGGTGGAACCGGTGTAATCTTATCTGCGCATGTGTCTCTGGGTACTTTCCCGATTTTTGCGTTTGGTACTGAGGAGCAGAAGCAGAAATACCTTATTCCGTTGGCAAAGGGAGAGAAGTTGGGCGCATTTGGTCTTACCGAGCCGAACGCTGGATCTGACGCAGGTGGGACTGAGACAACCGCGGAGCTGGTGGGAGACCACTACATCTTAAACGGTGAGAAGATCTTCATCACAAACGGCGGCGAGGCAGATATCTATGTTGTTTTCGCGGTTACAACACCGGGGATCGGCACGAAGGGAATCAGTGCATTTATCGTAGAAAAGGGATGGGAGGGATTTACCTTCGGCGATCACTACGATAAACTTGGAATTCGTTCCTCCGCGACAGCGCAGTTGCTGTTCAGCGATGTAAAGATTCCGAAGGAGAACCTCCTCGGCAAAGAGGGCGAAGGATTTAAGATTGCGATGGCGACTCTGGACGGCGGCCGTATCGGAATTGCTGCGCAGGCACTCGGAATCGCGCAGGGTGCTTATGAGGCGGCTGTCGAGTACGCAAAAGACAGAGAGCAGTTCAATGCTCCGATTGCGCAGCTCCAGGCAATCCAGTTCAAGATTGCTGAGATGGCGACCAAGATTCGCGCGGCAAGATTTATGGTTTACAGTGCGGCAGAGCTCAAGGAGCACCATGAGTCGTACGGTATGGAGGCGGCTATGGCGAAGAAGTATGCTTCCGACATCTGCCTTGAGGTTGTGAATGAGGCGCTGCAGATCTTCGGTGGAAATGGCTACCTCAAGGGTATGGAAGTAGAGCGCTTCTACCGCGATGCTAAGATCTGTACTATCTACGAAGGTACAAATGAGATTCAGAGCGTTGTCATCGCTTCCTACATTTTGGGGAAGGCTGCAAAGGCAACGGCAGCTGTGGTGAAAGGCAAGAAGAAACCGATTACCGGAAATCGCAAGAAGATGATTCTCAAAGAGGGAAGCGCAAAAGAGCGTGTAGCTCAGCTGGTAGATGCTTTAAAGGCAGACGGACACGACTTCACCGTAGGAATCGATATCAACACACCGATTATCGATGCCGAGAGAGTGGTAAGTGCAGGTAGAGGTATCGGTGCCAAGGAAAATATGAAGCTCATCACTGATCTCGCAGCAGCGGCAGGCGCGGCGGTTGGATCCTCCAGACCGGTAGCTGAGCAGTTGCAGTATGTACCGCTGAACCGCTATGTGGGTATGAGCGGACAGAAGTTTACTGGAAACCTTTACATAGCTTGTGGTATCTCCGGAGCAGGACAGCACTTGAAGGGAATCAAGGAGGCGTCCACAATCGTTGCGATCAACAGCAACGCAAACGCGCCGATCTTCAAGAATGCAGATTACGGAATTGTCGGGGATGTAAGCGAGATTCTTCCGCTTCTCACCAAGGCGCTGGACACTGGAAGCCCCAAAAAGGCTGCGCCGCCAATGGTAAAAATGAAGCGTGCAACCGTGGAGGAGCCGACGCCGGCACCGGTAGGAAGATATGTCTGCCTGGGATGTGGTTACGAGTACATTCCGGAGGTGGGAGATCCAGAGGGCGAAGTAAGCCCGGGAACAAAGTACAGAGATTTGCCGGAGGAGTGGATCTGCCCAGAGTGCGGAGAAGAAAAAGCAAACTTTATTCCGTCATCAAAAGAATAGGAATCATAATAAGGAGGAAAATGAAATGAGCTGTGTTAGAAAAGTAACA
The DNA here is from genome assembly GCA_905206195.1 of uncultured Roseburia sp. GTDB lineage: Bacteria > Bacillota > Clostridia > Lachnospirales > Lachnospiraceae > Roseburia. Next base: position 3,719 of record CAJLGN010000119.1, on the reverse strand, counting down.
GAAGATTTATATTGGGTAGGTGTCAATGATAAGCGCACCCACCTGTTTGAGAATATCCATCCGATTCCGAGGGGGGTTTCCTACAACTCTTATCTGCTGATGGACAAAAAAACTGTGTTGTTTGATACGGTTGACTGGTCAGGATGCAGAGAGTTTCTAAAGAATGTCGAGGAAGTATTGGGCGGCAAAGATCTGGATTATCTGCTGATTAACCACATGGAGCCGGATCATGCGGCTTCCATGGAGGAAGTACTGTTAAGATACCCGAACTGTAAGGTCATCAGCAATGAGAGAGCATTTATGTTCATGCATCAGTTTGGCTTTAACGTGGAGGGGCGAAAGGAAGAAGTCAAAGAGGGTGACACGAAGTGCTTTGGAAAGCATACGGTAACCTTCGTTGCGGCTCCGATGGTTCACTGGCCGGAGGCGATGGTGACCTTTGACACAACAAACGGAGTGCTCTTCTCTGCAGATGCTTTTGGCTCCTTCGGGTCTCTCGACGGAAAGCTCTTTGCGGATGAAGTGAACTTTGACCGCGACTGGATCGATGACGCAAGAAGATACTTCTGTAACATCGTTGGAAAGTATGGTCCTTTCGTACAGCTTCTGTTACAGAAGGCAGGAGGCGTTCCAATTAAGATGTTCTGCCCGCTGCACGGTCCGATTTGGCGTAAAGATCTCGGATATTATCTTGATAAGCATGACAAGTGGAGCAGATACGAGCCGGAGGAGAAGGGTGTCATGATCGTGTATGCGTCCATGTACGGCAATACCGAGGCAGCTGCACAGGAGCTTGCATCTAAGATCTGTGATAAGGGCGTGACAAACGTTGCAGTGTACGACGTTTCCAATACGCACGTATCCTATCTGGTCGCAGAGGCATTTAAGTACAGCCATATCGTACTTGCATCTGTAACCTACAATTTAAAGATTTATCCGGTTATGCATGACTTCTTGCATCACTTGAAGGATCTGAACTTCCAGAAGAGAACCTTTGGAATTATCGAGAACGGTACATGGGCAATTAAGTCGGGTACCTTGATGAAGGATTATATCGAAGAGGGATTGAAGGAGTGCCTCGTTTTGGGGGCACAGGTTTCCGTAAACTCCGCTGCGGATGAGACCAACGCGCGGGAGTTCGATTCACTGGCTGACGCACTTGTCGCATCCGTACAGAAGCAGTAAAGGAACGACTTTTGCTGGGACTTGAAGTAAGATATGTTGCGGAGGTGGGATTTACAATCCCACCTCTGTTTTTTCAAAGAAAAAATAAAGAGGGTGTTCCCAAAAGCAGGAAGTGGAATCCTGGCTCATGGGAACGCCCTCTTTGATGATGCTCTGTATGAAAACCTCACAGGAAGAATCCTATGTGGAGAGTTTTTTGGCGGAACTGACAGAACCCCAACTTTCCGTCGAAACTCAACAGCTCCTTTTGATAGTCTTATATTACAAGAAAAATGTGTCTGAATGTTGACTTCAAAATAAAGAATGTCTTAAAATGGTATGATGTATTTCTAAAATCTGGAGAGGAATGGCAAGATGAATAAATTTGTATTGAGGCAATCGCTGCTACTGTTGCTGACTGCGACTATATGGGGGGTGGCCTTCGTAGCGCAGAGCATCAGCGTGGATTACATTGAACCGTACACGTTCAACGCGGCGAGAAATTTGATAGGAGGGCTTGTATTACTTCCGTACATTGGTTTGTGGAAGCGGGGGGAGCCTCGGAAAAGTTGGACAGGCGGGTGCGGTTCTCTGCTTGCCGGAGGTGGAATCTGTGGTATTTTGCTTTTTGTGGCCAGCAACTTACAACAGTTTGGAATTTCCTACACAACAGCCGGCAAAGCAGGGTTTATCACGGCCATGTATATTGTGCTAGTTCCGGTACTCGGTATTTTTCTGAAGAAAAAAGTGTGCGCGAGAGTGTGGTGCGCGGTCATTATAGCGGTTGGAGGGCTTTATATGCTGTGCATGACAGACGGTGGATTTTCACTCCAGAAAGGGGACTTCTTGATACTGCTCTGCGCACTTGCATTTTCGGTGCATATATTGGTCATTGACTATTTTGCGCCGAGGGTGGACGGGGTCAAAATGTCGTGCATCCAGTTCTTGGTGTGTTCGTTGTTGTCCGGTATCTGTATGTTTTTGTTTGAGGAGCCCGATTTGGCAGGTATTGTGCGGGCTTGGATACCGGTGCTCTATGCGGGGGCGCTCTCCTGCGGTGTGGCATACACTCTCCAGATTGTGGGACAGAGAGGGATGAATCCGACGGCGGCATCTTTGATTCTGAGCCTGGAATCGGTTGTATCAGTCATAGCCGGATGGGTGATTTTGGGACAGGCACTATCACGCAGAGAGCTTGGGGGATGCGCGATGCTGTTCGCGGCGATTGTTTTAGTGCAGCTTCCGGGAAAGGGCATGAGGATTCGGAGAATTTTACAATTTAGGCGTGGCGGTTCCCAGGGAACTGTGATATGATAGAAAAGAGCAAAAGCTTTCGGGATCCGAAGGCTTTTGTTATTTTTGAAAAAGATGGTAGCGATTATGATACGAAGAGCTGAGAGAAGGGATATCCCCGCGCTGATGGATATCTATAATGATGCGATTTTGCATACAACAGCGACTTTTGACACAGAAATAAAGGATAGGGCAAATCGGGAGGCCTGGTATGGCGAACATACCGGGCGTTATGCCATATTTGTCTGCGAGGAGGGAAAAGAGATCGTGGGATATGCATCTTTGTCCCGCTATCGCGATCGGAGGGCGTTTGATCCAGCGGTGGAGTTATCCATTTATCTCCGAGAAGATGCCAGAGGACGCGGCATCGGGCGTGAACTGATGGCGCAGATCCTCGCGTCTGCGCGCGCGTGCGAGGAGATTGCGACGGTGATCTCTCTGATTACCGGTGACAATGAGGCGAGTATTCGATTGCATGAGCATTTTGGATTTGTTTACTGCGGACAGATTCGGAGTGCAGGTGTCAAGTTTGGCAGAACGTTGAATCTGAATGCGTACCAGATTGTGTTCGATAGATAGCGGGCAGCGCGGAGGTATTTTCCGGCATATCATGAAAAATAGATAGAAAGCGCCCCTTCTTTCGGGGAACGAGGCAAATACGATGGTAAAGTATTTTAAGACAGATAATCAAATCATTCATGAGGAAACGCGGCTGGAGAACGGTGTTTGGGTGCAGATGATCAGTCCGAGTCTGCAGGAGAGCGAGGAGATTGCGGAGGCGCTCAACGTGGACATCGACGACATCAGAGCCGCGCTCGACGAGGAGGAGAGCTCGCGCATTGAGCTGCAGGATGGCTACACGCTGATTCTTGTGGATCTTCCGACGACTGAGATTCGCCATGAAAAGCAAAGTTACACGACGATACCGCTCGGTATCATTTTAAGCCAGGATGTCATTGTGACAATTTGTACGGAGGACACACCGGTGCTTAAGAACTTCGTGGTGAACCGGGTGAAGGAATTCAGCACAAAAAAGAGGCTGCGTTTTGTATATCAGATTCTGTACCGCACGGCGGCGACATATCAGATGAATCTGCGCATCATCGATAAAAGGAGACGTGAAATTGAGGAGCGCATCGGGGAGACGACAGAGGATGTGGATCTCATCGACTTGCATGAGCTGGAATCTACGCTGGTCTATTTTGCGACCTCGCTGCGTGCAAACAGCGTCGTACTTGACCGGCTGACGCGGTACAAGAGAC
>CAJLGN010000118.1 GCA_905206195.1 uncultured Roseburia sp. | reverse complement strand
CTGCCAATCCGGATGAAAGAATTTCGGAGGCTCCTGTTTCAACAGGAAAAAAACGAGGGGAGAAAGCCAAAAAGAAGATGGAAAAAGACGGAGAAAAGAGTTTTATTCAAAAGATATCCCATGTTCTCTTCGGGGAGGATGAGCAGGAGCAGGCAGCAAAGGTGCAGCCCATTCAGCCGTTGGAGGAGAGTGCTGTATTTGGCGCAGATGGGGATATGTCCGACGAGAATCTGGAGATTCTCCAGACGCTAGAGGGTGGCGGACTCGACCAGGAGCCACAGCCTCAAGTGGAAGCGGCGGAGGATTTGGAAGAAAAGAAAAAGAGAGAGAAGCAGGAAAAGAAGGCCAAAGAAAAGGCGGAGAAGAAGGCCAAACGGGAGGCCGCCAAAAAGGAGCGGGCGAAGAAAAAGGCTAAGAAAGAGAAGCGGCCCAAGGCACCGGTGGAGCCAGATCGCACACCGCCTCTGCCGAGAGTTCCGGTCATGCTGGTATTTATTATGGCAGGATCACTTCTTGCGCTGGTGATTGTGGGAACAAATCTTTTTGGTTACTCCAACAGTATGGCGAATGCGGGAAAAGATTTTGATTACGGCAATTATGAAGCTGCATTTGCGGAGATTGCGGGTATGGAGCCGAAGGAGCAGGATTTAGAGACTTACGAGAAGTATCGAATTATGGCGAACGTGGCGAGTGGATACAGTGCATATCAGAGCTTTGTCGAATCTGGGATCTATGATATGGCGCTGGACTCTTTGATCCGGACCATCGGAAGATGTGAGAGGTACAGCGCGGAGGCACAGACGTACGGATGTGCCATGGAGATGGAACTCTTGAGAGGTCAGGCGGTAGGGGCGCTTGGCAGCTTTGGAATCGATGAGGCGCGCGCACTTGCATTGTATGAAGAGGACGATAGAGAGGCCTACTCGACAGAGGTCTATGCGATCCTGGCAGGAGCAAATCTGATGGAGTAAGGTGTCTTGGAGATGCCGTAGATGGGGCGGAGAATGATTGCGATTATTGATTACGATGCGGGCAATTTGCGGAGTGTGGAGAAAGCGTTTGGCGCGCTCGGTGAGGCGTGCGTGATCACAAGGGATCACAGGGAGATACAGCGCGCTCATAAGGTGGTACTTCCGGGAGTCGGTTCCTTTGGGATGGCGATGGAGCAGCTTAGAAAGTATGAGTTAGACAAGGTGATCCGGCAGGTGACGGAGAGTGGCAAGCCATTCCTGGGAATCTGTCTCGGGCTTCAGCTGCTTTTTGATGGGAGTGAGGAGAGTGGCGGGGTGGAGGGACTTGGTCTGTTGCGGGGAAGTATTTTGCGGATTCCCGCAAATCCGGGCTTAAAGATTCCCCATATTGGATGGAATGCTCTTGTGCTTCCGCGTGAGGGGAGGCTGTTTTCCGCTTTGCCGCGCAAGGGGGGAGAGGGGCTCTATGTCTATTTTGTGCACTCTTATTATCTCGAGGCAAAGGATGTGTCGATCGTAAAAGCAGTCACGGAGTACGGTGTCGAAATTCACGCCTCTGTGGAAAAGGAAAATATTTTTGCGTGCCAGTTCCATCCGGAGAAGAGCAGTGCTGTGGGACTTTCGATCCTTAAGAATTTTGCGGAAATATAACGGAGGCGCAGGATGTTTACGAAGAGAATCATTCCATGTCTGGACGTGAAAAATGGGCGTGTGGTAAAGGGTGTTAATTTCGTCGATTTAAAGGATGCCGGGGATCCGGTGGAGATTGCGGAGGCGTACGATCGGGCGGGAGCCGATGAGCTGGTATTTTTGGATATCACAGCGACATCGGACGCCAGGGCAACGGTTGTTGAAATGGTGCGACGCGTCGCCGAAAGGGTGTTTATTCCATTCACTGTGGGCGGGGGAATCCGCACTGTGGAGGATTTTAAGGTGCTGCTTCGGGAGGGCGCGGATAAGATATCGATCAATTCCTCAGCGATCGACAGGCCGGAGTTGATTTCCGAGGCGGCAGATAAATTTGGAAGCCAGTGCGTGGTTGTGGCAATTGATGCGAGAGGGCGCGCGGATGGTCTGGGGTGGAATATCTATAAAAACGGCGGCCGCATCGATACAGAAATGGATGCGGTGGAGTGGGCGATGCGCGCGGAGCAGCTGGGGGCTGGAGAGATTCTGCTCACCAGTATGGATTGTGACGGCACGAAGGCAGGCTACGACCTCAGACTGACAAGGCAGATTGCGGAGCATGTTTCGATTCCGGTCATCGCATCCGGGGGCGCGGGGGCGAGGGAACATTTTTATGACGCCCTCACTGTGGGTGGAGCCGATGCGGCGTTGGCGGCATCCTTATTTCATTATAAGGAGCTCGAGATCTCTGACCTCAAGGAATATCTGGCGGAGCGCGGTCTGCCAGTGCGGTGCTAGGGGCAGAAAGGAGAGGCTTATGTCGATGATTGATAATGATTGGCTACCGGCGGTGGAGGGAGAGTTTCACAAGCCGTATTATCGCCAGCTATACAACTTTGTGCGGGAAGAATACAGCAAGGCTACTGTATATCCGCCGGCGGATGACATTTTTAACGCGTTTCATTTTACGCCTCTTAGCAGCGTTAAGGTTCTTCTGCTGGGGCAGGATCCCTATCACAATGTGAATCAGGCACATGGGCTCTCCTTTTCCGTTTTGCCCGGGCAGAAGGAGATTCCACCGTCCCTGCAGAATATTTATAAGGAGCTGCAGGATGAGCTGGGCTGCTACATTCCAAACAACGGTTATCTAAAAAAATGGGCGGATCAGGGGGTGCTGCTTCTAAACACCGTGCTGACGGTGCGGGCGCACCAGGCAAACTCCCATCAGGGAAGAGGCTGGGAACAGTTTACAGACGCAGTGATTGAGGCAGTCAATGCGCAGGATCGTCCGATTGTGTATTTCCTCTGGGGGCGTCCGGCACAGATGAAGGCGCCGATGTTGACAAATCCGAAGCATCTGGTTTTAAAGGCACCTCATCCAAGTCCACTGTCGGCGTATCGCGGATTTTTTGGATGTGGACATTTTAGCAGAGCAAATGAATATCTGACGGCGAACGGGGCGGGATCGATCGACTGGCAGATCGAGAATCTATAACGATGGACATACAGACAAGGAGGTATTTGTCATGCGGGTAAAAGCGATTATGATGCCCTTTAAGGATTTGGCATGCATCAGTGTTGACAACACGGTCGGGGAGGCGTTAAAGATCATTGATGAGCAGAGGCTGCTCTCGCTTCCGGTGGTGAATGGGCAGGAGTTTATCGGCGTGCTGTCAAAGCAGTATATGTTTGAGGAGTACTTTAGGAATTATGAGGGTACCAGAGAGGAGTTTTGCTCCAAGAAGGTGCGTGATCTCATGAGAAGCAAAATCGATACGATCCATGAGAATACGAGGATCGAGGAGGCAGCAGCACAGTTTATCGCCTCCAAGGCGCGCTTTATTCCGATTACGAGTGAGGGAAATCTGCTGCTTGGAATCGTGACGCAGCAGGCGGTGTTCAAGGAATATCAAAAGATTTTTGGCAACAAGCACAATTCCATGGCGATTTACACCTATGATATCCGTGGGGTGATCGGGAAGATCTGCGAGCTGATCGCCAAGGAGGGGGGCAACATCTGCAACGTTATGGTCATTCCGACGGAGGTGATGGATCTGGCAGAGATTTTTCTGCGCGTGGAGGCGCCGGATTTTGACAGGGTGGTTCGCTCCTTGGAACGCAAGGGCTACGATGTGCGCGATGTAAAATACAATGATCAAAACTAAAGGAAGCCTCTGGGGCGACAGAGCATTTTCTGCCATTAAAAATGGTAAAAATGCTTGAAAGACCTAAGAAATCGGGATAGAATGACGATATAAAGAGTAGATACAAACGCTGTCTGGATGGACAGTGGGATAAGTGACACGGATGTCAGGATTTTATTTCAAGGGAGTGATAGTATGGCAACGATTTCAGCATATGATTCAGCGTCGATTGGAGTTTTGTTCTCCAGTCTGGGTAACAACAGCAGAGCGGGTAACAATATGTCTCTCTTTGGTGGAGGTGTGGATATGCTCGGCATCAATTACAGTGATTATGCCACTATTCGCAACGGCAGTTATGGCAGACTGCTGAGTGCCTATTATGCGAAGGATGGTGGGAATGACGCAGTGAAGCAGGCGCTTTTCTCCTCGACTGCAAAGGATGACACCAAGACGCTCGCAAGGGTGGAGGACGCGGCGGGAGCGATGAAGAGTTCCGCGGAGAAGCTTTTGGCGTCCGGCAAGAGTTCCGTATTCGAGAAAGTGACGACCACCGACAAGGAGGGAGTTACCACAACGGATTATAATAAGGATTCTATTTACAAAGCGGTGAGTTCGTTTGTGGATGATTACAACAGCTTGATTGACACAGCTGCAGATTCTAATACCACAAGTATTCTGCGGGCAGCAAGGAATATGGTGAACTACTCTAAGGTGAATGAAAGAATGCTCGGGAAGATCGGGATCACGATCGGAGAGGGCAATAAGCTTCAGGTGGATGAGAAAGTCTTTAAGGAAGCGGGCATGGAGGATGTGAAGGCACTGTTTGCGGCGAGAGGTTCCTACGGCTATCAGGTGGACGCGCAGGCGTCCCTCATAGAGTCCTACGCCAAGAGTGAGGCGATGAAGTCCAACACCTACGGTAAGAATGGCGTATATACCTATAACTATACTACGGGTGAGATGTACAACTCCGTGATATAGTGTGCAGTGTATGGGGGCAAGGTGATAAATAGAGAGATCATAAGATGAGGCTGTTATATCAGATGAGATATGGCAACCTCATCTGTTTTTCGTATTGCAGGAAAATAGATTAGGAGATTTTGATGGCAGGAAAAAAAGTGGTAGTCGGTATGTCGGGCGGAGTAGATTCCTCCGTTGCGGCATATTTGTTGAAAGAAGAAGGATACGATGTGATCGGCGTCACGATGCAGATCTGGCAGGATGAGGATCATTTCACCGAGTCGGAGAACGGCGGGTGCTGCGGACTTTCTGCGGTGGACGATGCGAGAAGGGTGGCGGAGCGACTGGAGATTCCCTATTATGTGATGAATTTCAAGCGGGAGTTTAAAGAAAATGTCATGGATTATTTTATGGCGGAATATCTGCGGGGCCGCACGCCAAACCCGTGTATCGCCTGCAACCGCTATGTCAAGTGGGAGTCGCTTCTTGGACGGAGTCTGGAGATTGGGGCCGACTATATTGCCACAGGACACTACGCCAGAGTGGAGCGCCTCGCGAACGGCAGATATGCGATCCGCAATTCCGTCACGGCGGCAAAGGATCAGACTTACGCATTGTTTAACCTGACGCAGGATCAGCTTGCGCGCACGCTGATGCCGGTAGGGGCCTATACCAAGGATGAGATCCGCTCGATTGCCGGGGAGATTGGACTGATGGTTGCACAGAAAAAGGATAGTCAGGAGATCTGTTTTATTCCAGATAATGACTATGCGGGCTTTATCGACAGAGAGTGCAGTGGGCAGGTGCCGCCCCCGGGGAACTTCGTGTCTGT
>CAJLGN010000117.1 GCA_905206195.1 uncultured Roseburia sp. | reverse complement strand
GCGAACAGATGTCTGCAACGTTGAAAATGGATACGGAAGCAACGCAGGATGAGGTGAAGCAGAAAGGGCCGCAGGGAGAACAGCCGGGAACCCAGGGCACAGATGCACCGCGGGGGGGGGGGAGCAGGTGGAAGCACAGATGCCGCATCACGGTCAGCCCGGTGCGCAGAACGATAGCTATGGGCAGGAAGTCTGGGGGCAGCCGCATTACGGCCAGCCCGGCGCTCAGAGTTATGGACAGGCAGTTTATGGGCAGGCAAATTCCGGTGTTGGAGCGATGCCGTCTGAAGAGAACGGAGGACCTCTTAAAAATCATTTTGGAATGAAGATTACTTTCTCGATCCTGGAGATTTTGAGTATCTGCACGTGTAACGTTATTACGATGGTGCTCGGTATCCTCGGATGTGTGTTTACGGCGAAGGCGGACATGTCCTATAAGGAAGGGAGAGTGCATGATTTTAAGTCACAGGCAAAGACAGCGACGATCTGTCTGTGGGTTGGATTTGGCGTGGGAATAGTGTGGCTGATCTTCTATATTTTTGTGATGCTGGTAAATAATTCGTTTCTCAGGGATACGCCAAAGGGGGAGATTTACGTGTATGTGGACGATAAGCGTATCGATGTTCCCACTGATTATGGCACACTGAAGGATTTAGGCTTTTCTTTCGCGGAACCGAAGCAGGAGGAGCTGGATGCCTACGGTGATTTTGGATTGTATCAGATGGAGAATGCGCACGGTCAGGAAGTGATGTGGTGTTGGTTCCAGAATAACAGTTCATCGGATGCCATGCCGGAGGACTGCGATGTTATCGGTGTGGATGTGGATTATTATTGCCATAATTACGAGGATTATCGAACCCAGGAGGGGCTGGGATTTGGCAGTTCCAAAGCGGATTTTATCAACACTTACGGGGAATCGGATGATCGGACCCAGGAGGGGCATGCGGAGCAGTTGCGCTGGTATCTCGACGGCGGAAGTAATCCTGTGCTGAGAGTTATCGCTGTAACATTTGACGGTGATCAATTATATGATACAGATATAGATTATGGCAACTAACAAGATATTATCCGAGGGGATGAAAGGGAGGATGAAGGTGGAAGAGGAAAAGAAGAGCTGCGGATTTGGGGCAGAGAATCAGACAGGCAATACACAGGATGGACAGACATACGGCCAGCCACAGGAGAATATGGACTACGGTCAGAGTGGGCAAAGTTACGGCCAGCCACAGGAGAATATGGGTTATGGTCAGCCGTCCTACGGGGCTGTACCGGGTGGTCAGTCGTACGGTCCGTATGGGTATGGGCAGCCGAATTATAATATGGGCGCTGTTCCGCTCGATCAAAATGGTCAGCCCCTCAGGAACAACTTTGGCATGAAGATGACGTTTTCCATTCTGGAGATATTAGCTTGCTGTGGGTGCAATATCATTACGATGATCCTCGGCATTATTGCATGTGTATTTACAGCCAAGGCGAACAATGCGTACAAGGCGGGGCGCTGGGATGAATTCAGATCGCAGGCGAAGACGGCGACGATTTGCCTGTGGGTCGGACTTGGCGTGGGGATGCTCTACATGATCAGTTTCGCTGTGGCATGGACGAGCGGCGGCCTCGGAGAAGAATTCACGCGGGGCTTCTACCAGGAATATTACGACACCTACAGTGGGGACACTCGCGATAACTCTGCCGATGACTATAATTATGACTATGATTACAGCAGTGATGATAAGTATGACTACGATGCGGAGGACACGGGTGCCACGGACTCGGCGGCGGAGCCGCTCCATGTCACTGCAGGGGAGGGGTTTAACGATCCGTCCATTACCCTTGCGGGGATTACCGTCACACTCCCTTTGACTTATTCTGAGTTAAAAGAGCTTGGTCTTTCTGTCGATGTGGAGGACGAGGGATACGTGATCAACAAGAGCGAGTATAATTCCCCCGCGCTGTACGGACCGGGCGGGAACGAGATTGGATATGTGCACATTGGCAATCAGACAGAAGATCCGATTCCGCTGAAGGACGGGGTGGTGTTTGGGTTTTGGATATCAAGCAGCGAGCTGAAATATGGCGATGTGTCAATCTCCCTCACAAACGGTTTGACGAAGGATGCCACAAAGGAGGATTTTGTGACGGCATACGGTAAGCCGGATTACGAGTACGCGTCCGACGATAATAGTTACTTTAGTTACCAGTGGTACAGTCACAATGATGAGTATTATGACAGCGAAGATAATTCAATTTCCGTTGATTTCTGGGAGGGAAAGCTGGATGATCTCGACATCAAGTACATCGGTTGGGAATAGATTCCTTAAGTATTTGTAAAATTGTGCACATCACAACAATTTTATAAAAAAGTATGGTAAAATGAGGCTGTCACAGAAAGGCAGCCTCTGTTTTTATGAAAGAGGCAGTGTTTTGCGGTGGATGTTGGAGGCTTACGGATAAAGGAGTATGTTCTATGTGTTTGAAAAGAGCATGGAAAAAAACATATCATGTGGAGAAAAAGCTGCTGGCATTGTTTTTGTCTATTTCGCTTTTGGCGTCTTGCTCTCGGACTGCGCTCGCGTCTGCGGTGGATGATGCAGAGCGAAAGAAAAGCGAGGCGCAGCAGAATCTGGATGAGGTCAACAGGCAGATCTCAGATATTCACACGGCGCAGAGCGGTCTGCAAGCGGAGATGGATAACTATGACAATCAGTTGATGGGGCTTTTGACAGATATGGAGATCCTAAAGAGTGACATAGAGATACAGGAGCAGGAGATCGCCCGGGCAAACGCGGATCTAGAGACTGCCCGGACGACGGAGCAGCGGCAGTACGATGCCATGAAGCTCCGCATCCGATATATGTATGAAAACGGAAATCAATCGGTGTGGACGGCGATTGTTGGCGCGAAGGATATGACGGATCTTTTAAACCGGGTGGAGTATGTGTCGGAGGTTTATGAGTACGACAGACAGATGTTAGCAGATTATCAGACTGCGGTGGAGGAAGTTGAGGAGCTCACGGGGCAGCTGAATCTTGAGATGTCTGAGATGGAGGAGCTGGAGTTAAATTACCAGGAGCAGCAGGCGCAGCTGCAGCGGGTGATTGCAACAAAGAGAACGCAGATGGCGGATTTTGACAGTCGGCTGGCAAGCGCGGAATCCCTGGCGAGCCAGTATGCCAAGACAATCCGACAGCAGAATCAAATTATTGCCAACGAGAAGGCCAAACAGGCCGCAGCTGCCGCGGCGGCCGCTGCAGCAAGTGCAAAAGCCAGCGCAAACGCCACCGGGGGGAGCGCTGGTGGCGGGACTGGAACGGTGGCGGGGAATGCGGGAAGCTCGTCCACGGGATTGACAGATGGAGGGTTAAATCCGTCGTATGCGACGGGCGTGAGCGGAAGTCAGATTGTTTCCTACGCCTCGAAATTTTTGGGAAATCCCTATGTGCTGGGGGGAACCAGCCTGACGAGTGGAACAGACTGTTCTTATTTTGTCATGGCAGTTTATCAGAATTTTGGTATTTCTCTTCCGCGGACTTCCTACGAGCAGAGGAACAGTGGGCAGGCGGTCAGTTATGAAAATGCACAGCCAGGAGATATCATCTGCTATGCGGGGCACGTGGCGATTTATATAGGCAATGGGAAAATTATCCACGCCTCCAATCCGAAAACCGGCATCTGCTATGGAAATGCCACGTATCGGACAATTATCGGGGTGCGGCGCGTGCTTTAAAGCGACGCTGCGCTGAGTTTGGGCTTGTGCCAGAGTCCGCATATTTGAGGAGAGGAAAACAGGAGGGAGAGGCAATGAAACTGAGACAGAAGCTGTATCTCACAGTGCTCCTGCTGATTTTTACCATTCTGCTTGGGGCCGTTGCGATTCAAAGTGGAGTGCGGAAAAGCTTTCTGGTTTTTCGGGATGCGCTGGAACTTCCGGCAGTCACGGTGGATGGGAGAACCCTCACACTGCAGGATATGGCATTTTACATTGCGTACGAGGAGCAGCAGATCGAGGAGAAAGCCTTTATCTATAATCCAGCAAGCACGAGAGAATACTGGAATCTCTACACGAATTATACCTATATCCGCGATAAGGGCAAGCAGACAGTCATGGATATGGCAATCCACGACGAGATCTTTTATCAGATGGCGTTGGAGGAGGGCGTGGAGCTGAGCGGGGAGGAGGAGCGGCACCTCGCAAACACGCAGTATGATTTCTGGAGTGATCTGGGGGAGCAGCAGAGAGAGGAGCTGGGGGTCAGCGAGGATGTATTGCGGGAGAGTATGCGAAAAATTGCCATCGCGGAAAAATATCAGTATCTTTTGGCGGCGATGGAAGATGGGGCGTTTGAGGAGTACTCCGTGACGGGGGAGACATACGGTGAGCTGTTGAAAACGCACCTATATGAGGTGGAGAAGTCCGTTTGGGACCGCGTGCATTTTGGCGAGATTACGCTGAAGCATTAGAATAAATAAGAAAAGAGCAGAGTATATGTTAGGAAAAATAAATCGAAATGATCCGTGTTGGTGCGGCAGCCACAGAAAATATAAGGCATGTCACCAGGCGTTTGACGAGAGGATCGCTGCGATCGCATCGCAGGGGCACAGAGTGCCAACGCGTCATATCATCAAGAATGAGGAGCAGATCGCGGGGATCAGAGAGAGCTGTAAGCTAAATATCGCGGTGTTAGATTATATCGCAGAGCACATTTGCGAGGGGATGGACACGGCGCAGATCGATCGGATTGTCTATGACATGACGACTGACATGGGAGGAATTCCTGCGCCTTTACATTATCAGGGGTACCCGTACAGTGTGTGCACTTCTGTCAACGAGCAGGTGTGCCATGGATTTCCGTCAAAGGATGTGGTGTTGAAGGAGGGGGATATCATCAACGTGGATGTGTCCACCATATTACATGGTTATTTCTCGGATTCTTCGCGGATGTTCTGCATTGGTGAGGTGAGCCCGGAGAAAAAGAGGCTGGTCGACGTGACGAGGGAGTGCGTGGAGCTTGGACGAAAGGAAGTCAAACCCTGGGGATTTCTAGGGGATATGGGGCAGGCGGTACACGATCACGCATTTGCAAACGGATATACAGTTGTGAGGGAAATCGGGGGTCACGGCGTTGGTCTGGAATTTCATGAGGAGCCGTGGGTTGGATACAAAAGCAGGCGGGGGAAGGAGATGCTCATGGTACCAGGCATGATATTTACGATCGAGCCGATGGTGAATATGGGAAAGGCAGATATCTACGTGGACGAAAAGAATAACTGGGAGGTCTACACCAGAGATGGATGCCCCTCGGCGCAGTGGGAGATTATGGTGCTTGTCACGGAGGATGGAAACGAGGTTCTCTGCTGGTAGGAACGGCGCGCACTGCGGGTGAGGGGGATGACGGGAAAATAGAAAGAGAAGAAGTGGGAGGCAGGGTGAGAGAGATGAAAAAGCAGATTAGATCTGCGGGAAAAAAGAGGGTGGAGGAAAAGGGCTCCTCTGTCCCGGGAGAATGGTTGTATCTGGCGCGCAGTGGGATGACGGTGCGAGAGATTATGGAGGCGGTCGGGGATGGCTGGGATGTG
>CAJLGN010000116.1 GCA_905206195.1 uncultured Roseburia sp. | reverse complement strand
TCCGCGGGGAGATAATAGTAGTCGTTTGGGTTCGCAAAGAAAAATTTCAGCTCGCCGTCAAGAAGCTTCACCCGGAGGCGTGTCGTGTCTGTATTGACAGACAGGTAGAAAAGGTCATCGCCCGTGGAGAGCTTTTGGGGCGTTGGGAAAGTGTGGGAGAGGGTAAACAGCAACTCCTTATTCCCGTCAAGACCGTCGAGGGAGGTATACTCGTTCGCGTCGATTGCACGCACCGTAAATTCGCCCCTGAAAAGTTCGCGGTAGGCCAAAATAGGGAGCAGCTTTGGCATGTACAGCACGTCTTCATAGTTGTGCACGCGCAGAAGGGAAATTGCCTTATCGCTGGGGTGGCGGAGGTATTCCTCGTAGACAGCAATCAGTTCCCCGCCGGAGTAGAGATCCTCCCGCTGGATGCCCAGAAAGATCTCGAGTGATTTTTGCTTTAGGTTGGGCAGCTTTAACAAAAATTTCAAACGCGAGATTTCCTTATAAAGATCCAAACAGACGTGTGCGGAGAAAGGATCTTGTATGTGGTAGGCTGCGCATTTTCCTTTCAGGTAGGGGATGTCAAAACCGATTCCATGAAAACTTAGGATCGTGGAGTACCTCTCCAGAAATGCAAAGAAAGCGCGCATGACAGTTTCTTCCTCCGCCTTTGTCTCGGCAAAAAACTGATTCAGGCAGAGCAGATCGCCCCTACGCGTGGCGCAGCCGATGAGGTAGAGGCTGGTGCGGGCGGGGGAGAAGCCAGTGGTCTCAATATCAAAAAAAATCGCATCTTCCGTAAAAGTCTGATCGGTGATGGGATCTGAAAAATCAAAGGGAACTTCCTCGTGCCAGGTGATCATTTCGGTACTCCTCTCGTATATGTCAGAACAATCAAATATGTCTGCAAGCAGTCAATTTGAATCGTACAGTGCGCCAATGAAGTTTCATCCGCAGTGCATTCGCACTATTGCATGTCGAAACAATCAAATATGTTTGCAAGCAGGCAATTTGATTATTTCGACATACCACACTGCTCATTTTGAGCATATTGTGAAAAATTTGTCAAGAGGTTTTGAAAAAAATACAAAAAAATTGTAAAATTTGTATGAAGATATGTACGAAGTTATGATATAATCTGTGAGATAGTTATTCTATGATGACAGGCATGGAATAGAATACAAATAAGAGAAAGTGGGGCACGAAAAATGGGTTCAAAAACATTTAGAGGTGGCGTCCATCCTTATGAAGGAAAGGAATTAGCAAAAGATCAGCCGATAGTTGAAGTTTTACCTAAGGGTGATCTGGTGTATCCGTTGTCGCAGCACATCGGTGCGCCGGCCAGTCCAATTGTAGCAGTGGGTGACACGGTGCTTAAGGGGCAGAAGATTGCGGAGGCAGGGGGCTTTATATCTTCCCCGATTCACGCATCGGCTTCCGGCAAAGTCAAAGCGATTGAGCCTCGCCGCGTGGCAACCGGAGACATGGTCAACTCGATTGTGATTGAGAATGACGGCCAATTCCGCGAGGTAGACTACACGCCATGTGAGGATGTAACGACACTTTCCAAAGAGGAGATCATCGAGAAGGTAAAAGAGGCCGGCGTGGTCGGTATGGGTGGTGCAGGTTTTCCAACGCACGTGAAATTGTCTCCGAAGGAGCCGGGAAAGATTGAGTACATCATCGCCAACTGCGCGGAGTGTGAGCCTTATCTGACTGCAGATTACAGAAGAATGCTCGAGAATCCAAAGGAGTTGATCGAGGGTATGAAGATCATTCTCCAGCTGTTTGACGGCGCTAAGGGAATTCTTGGCATCGAGGACAACAAGCCGGACTGTATTGAGAAGCTGCGGGAAATGGTCAAGGACGAGCCGCGCATCGAGGTGTGTGCCTTGGAGACAAAATATCCGCAGGGCGGTGAGCGTCAGCTGATCTACGCGGTCACGGGCCACACGATCAACTCCAAAATGCTTCCGGCGGATGTGGGATGCATCGTGGACAATGTCGAGACGATCATTGCGATTTACAATGCGGTAAAGCTCGGCAGACCGGTCACAAGCCGCGTATCTACGATCACGGGGGATGCGATTGCCAATCCGGGCAACTTCTCCTACAGTATCGGTACAAACCACACCGAGCTGGTCGACGCTGCCGGTGGATTCAAAGAGCAGCCACAAAAGCTTATTTCCGGTGGACCGATGATGGGGTTTGCGATGTTTGGACTGGATGTTCCGACGACGAAGACATCCTCCTCCCTGCTTTGTCTTAGCAAGGATGAAGTATCTGCGATTGAACCGTCCGCGTGCATGAATTGTGGGCGCTGTGTGGAAGCCTGTCCGGAACTGCTTGTTCCAACCCGGCTGGCGAAGTTCGGTGACAACGGTCTTTCCACTGAGTTTGAGAAATGGAACGGACTTGAGTGTATCGAATGCGGAAGCTGCAGCTTCGTATGTCCGGCGAGAAGACAGCTGGCGCAGTCTATTCGAACGACAAAGCGGCAGATGCTTGCAGCGAGGCGCAAAAACTGATACCAATTATTTTACCAACCGTTTTTCATACGACTCAAAAAGAGAAAACAAGAAGAGAGAGGTGGATTATCGTGAGTGATTTATTTCATGTTTCATCATCACCACACGTGCGCTCCAAAGATACCACTGGACGGATCATGCTGTATGTCATCATCGCATTGCTGCCGACCAGCGTATTCGGTATTTACAACTTTGGATATAAGGCATTGATTTTAATTTTGGCGACCATCGCAAGCTGTGTGGCGTCTGAGTGGGTATTCAACAAAATCGTACATAAAAAGAACACAATTACAGATTTGAGCGCAGTGTTAACGGGCTTACTTCTGGCATTGAATCTTCCGCCAACCCTTCCGGTGTGGGAGGCGATTCTCGGCGGAATGTTCGCGATACTCGTGGTGAAATGTCTGTTTGGGGGGCTGGGGGAGAACTTTATGAATCCGGCGCTCGGAGCGAGATGTTTCCTGCTGATCGCGTTTGCCGCGGATATGACGAACTTTGCCATTGACTCCTACACGGGAGCAACTCCGCTCGCAGCTATGCGCAGCGGTGAGGCAGTCAACACCATGGATATGCTGATCGGCAATGTTGCGGGAACCATCGGGGAGACCTCCGCGATCGCAGTTCTGATCGGAGCGATCTTCATGATCCTTATGGGGGTGATCGATCTTAAGATTCCCGCGTCCTACATTGTGACTTTTGTCATTTTTATGCTGCTGTTTGGCGGACATGGCATGGACTGGAATTATCTCACCGCACAGCTGTGCGGCGGTGGTCTGATGCTGGGTGCCTTTTTCATGGCGACCGATTATGTGACTTCCCCGATTACCCCGCGAGGACAGATTATCTTTGGTGTCTGCTGCGGTATTCTGACAGGATTGTTCCGAACGATGGGGGCAAACGCGGAGGGTGTTTCCTTTGCGATCATTCTGAGTAATCTTTTCGTGCCGATGATTGAGAAATACACGATTCCTAGATCGTTCGGACAGATGCGGGAAGTCAAAAACCAGGAAGGGGGCAAATAGGATGAACAAGAAGATTGTGCA
The DNA here is from genome assembly GCA_905206195.1 of uncultured Roseburia sp. Taxonomy (GTDB): domain Bacteria; phylum Bacillota; class Clostridia; order Lachnospirales; family Lachnospiraceae; genus Roseburia. The sequence continues at coordinate 2,021 of CAJLGN010000116.1, read as the reverse complement.
TGACGCTTTGATTTTATTTGCTTTCACTCTTGTACTTGGACTTTTGCTCGGTGTCGTGTACGGCATCACCAAGGAGCCGATTGCGAAAGTGAATTATGAGAAGACACAGGCTGCATACAAGCAGGTTTTCGCGTCGGCAGATTCCTTTGAGACTTATGCGGAGTTTGACGCGGAGGCAGCGAATGCGCTGATCGCGGAGAGAGGATACGTGGACGAGATTTCGGATGTCCAGCAGGCCAAGGATGCCGGCGGCAACGTCATCGGTTACGTGATCACCGTCACTGCCAAGGATGCCAGCCAGGCGGCCATCACGTTTTCCGTGGGCATTCAGAATGACGGAACGGTCAATGGATATTCCATCACCTCCATCGCAGAGACGCCGGGACTTGGAATGAAGGCGGTGGAGGAGTCTTTCTATAGCCAGTTTGAGGGCAAGAACGTGGAGTCCTTTGTCGTTGTGAAGTCTGCTCCGACAGCTGACAATGAGATCGAATCGATTTCCGGTTCGACCATCACATCCGCAGCTATGGCAAACGGTGTGAATGCCTGCATCGTTTACTTCCAGAATGTATTGGCGGGAGGTGCAAACGAATGAAAACAAATATGGAACGTTTAATAAATGGTATCATCAAAGAAAATCCGACCTTCGTCCTGATGCTCGGCATGTGCCCGACGCTGGCGGTCACTTCGTCTGCAATGAACGGAGTGGGAATGGGACTTTCCACGACGGTGGTGCTGGTATTTTCCAATCTGCTGATCTCGGCATTCCGCAAGGTCATTCCAAACGGTGTGCGCATGCCGGCCTTCATCGTCATTGTCGCTTCGCTGGTAACGATGGTTCAGTTTATTATGAACGCCTATACGCCGGCTCTCTCTGAGTCTCTCGGCGTGTATATTCCGCTGATCGTTGTAAACTGTATCATCCTTGGACGCGCGGAGAGTTACGCCTCCAAGAACCCGGTCGTTCCGTCTATTTTTGACGGTGTCGGTATGGGAATTGGATTTACACTCGGTCTGACCTGTATCGGTTTGATCCGGGAGATTTTGGGCGCTGGACAGATTTTTGGGCTTCAGGTGCTTCCGCTTGCCGACAAGGCAAACGGCATCGCGGGCTTTACTCCGATCACGATTTTTGTCATGGCTCCTGGTGCATTCCTTGTACTCGCGTGTCTGGTGGCAGTCATGAACATTGTCCGGGAGAAGATGGAAGCCAAGGGAAGACCGCTGGCATCACCTTCCGGGTGTATCACGGGCGACTGCGCAGGCTGCGGACAGTCCGGTATGTGCAGCGGCAAGTCAAATACTGCCGCCGGCAAGCCGACAGGAATGAACGATGGCGGAGCGATCAGCGCAGACGGATCAGCTGCTGAGAAAACAGAATAGGAGGATGGGTACAGATGAAAGAATTACTTTTGATTGCGATCGCATCCGCGATTGTAAATAACGTAGTATTGAGTCAGTTCCTCGGTATCTGTCCGTTCTTAGGTGTATCCAAGAAGACAGAGACTGCGGCTGGTATGGGTGGCGCCGTCGTGTTCGTTATCACGATTGCATCGTTTGTCACGGCAGTGGTTTACAAGTTTATCCTCGCCAATGAATTTTTGATGAGTAGAGGCATTAATCTGACTTACCTGCAGACCATTGTCTTTATCCTCGTTATCGCAGCGCTGGTTCAGTTTGTAGAGATGTTTCTTAAGAAAAATATGCCGCCACTGTATGAGAGTCTCGGTGTGTACCTTCCGCTGATCACCACCAACTGTGCAGTGCTCGGCGTGGCGCTCACAAACGTTACCAAGGAGTACAATATTTTGGAGAGCGTGGTCAATGGATTTGCGACTGCGGTCGGATTCTTGATTGCGATTGTGATTATGGCGGGACTTCGCGAGAAGATTGAATATAACGATATTCCAAAGCCATTTCAAGGCACGGCGATCGTGCTGATCACAGCGTGTCTGATGTCCATCGCATTTATGGGATTCTCAGGAATGATTTAGGAGGAAAAATAAGATGAGTATTATAGC
>CAJLGN010000115.1 GCA_905206195.1 uncultured Roseburia sp. | reverse complement strand
AGTTCGTCCATATCGTAAGAAAAAGGTAGTAAAGAAAAAGGTGGTAAAGCAATATTCCCCTCAACCTTTAACTTCCCCACCGTAAACGCCCACACCGGATCCATCTCCCCGCTGCCAAGCTTAAGGAGGGTCTCCGCCGTCGTTGTAAACAGCACATCCCTGTCGTAGTACTCGTAAGGTTCCACCTTCACGCTTCCCTCGCTGATCTCCAGGTAGAAAGCTCCTGCCGCCTCCCCGGTGATGTTGAACTGGTATGCGACATGCCCCTCAATTCCGCTGGCGTCCGCCGCCCCAAATGCCGCTCTCGCTTTTTCCACTAACTCCTCATATGTCATCGCAATCATTCTCCTTTTTGTGCTCTCTCCAATATCTCATCCAAAATCATAAGCCCCCGGCATATTTGCTCCTCACTCAGCTTTCCGTATCCAAGGAGCAGCGTCGTTTGCCCTGCACCCTTTTTTTCCTTCCTCCCTCTGTCCGCCTCCGCAAGACGATATCGAGATATTCCCGATAGCTTCACACCGCGCTCCCGTGCACTCCTGCAGATTTCGTCCTCAGAGAGCACCGTATCCACCTGGACGAGAAGATGGAGCCCCGCATGCTCCCCGCTGATCTTCTGCGCCCAGCCGCGGCGTTTCAGCTCGCCGAGGAGAAAATCATGCCGATTCCTGTAAATCCCGCGCATTTTATTCAGATGACGCTCAAAATGTCCTTCTCTCATAAATTCTTTTAACGTCTCCTGCTGCATCCGCGGTACCGTCGCAGAGTAAAAACCGCACACATCATGGTATCTCTCCATAAGCTGTGGCGGCAGCACCATATAGCTTATGCGGAGCGCGGGCGCAATGCTCTTTGAAAATGTTCCAAGATAGATCACCTTCCCGCAGCCATCCACACTCTGCAGCGCCGGGATCGGCTTTCCGCGGTAGCGGTACTCGCTGTCATGATCGTCCTCGACGATGTAGCGCTCCTTGGCCTCTGCCGCCCAACGCAACAACTCCAGGCGCAGACCGAGCGGCATGATCGTCCCGATCGGAAACTGATGAGACGGCATCACATAAACCAGATCTGGATTTATCTGCCGTACCCTGTCAACCGTGAGGCCATCTCCCGCCGCAACCGTCTCCACCCGATACCCCGCATTGGAAAATGTGCGGTGCGCCTGCGGGTAACCCGGATCTTCCATCAGCACAGCTCTGCCAGCTCCCAAAATCTGGGTCAGAAGAATCTCAAGATACTCATTTCCCGCGCCGAGAATTATATCCGCCGGGCTGCAGTTCACGCCTCTCGCCTGGTGCAGATACCCCGCAATCACGCCGCGAAGCTCCCACTCTCCCTGCCCGTCTCCGGCGAGGAGTAGATCCTCCCTGTCATCGAGAAGAACATTCCTGCTGATCTTGCGCCAAATATTGTAGGGGAAATGTTTGGTATCGATCAAATAGGGGGAAAAATCAAGCGCTGGGAGCTTCGACGGCCCGTCTTCCGCGCCCGCACACCAGGCATCGGAACCCGCTTTTAGCTCCCGGCGCGTGTTTCTTCCCCAGTCCTCTTTGCCCGCAGTCTCACTCTCGCCCAGGCTCCAATCTCCCCCGCCCCGACTCCCTACTCCCAGGCGATAGAGCTCTGTGATATCACACACAAAAAAACCCCGGCAGGATTCCGCTTCTATGTATCCCTCTGCCAGGAGCTGATCGTAGGCCAAGGAGGCTGTACTTCTGCTCACCCCCAGATTTCTCGCCAAAAGGCGTGTGGACGGCAACTTTTCTCCCCGTGGAATCCTGCCCTCCACAATCTCGTTTTTGATATGTCTGTATATTTTCTCGTAGAGGGGAGTTTTCGCTCCCCCCTGCAAGTCGATCATGATGTCAATCATTTTTACTATTTTCTCTTTTTCAGTTCCAGCACAATCTTTTCTTTGAGCTCGTAAGCGCGCTCCTTGATCTTCTTGGACGCTGCCGCAGACTGCTGAATCCGCGCGATACACTTGGACGCCACATCGTACTTTTTGTAGCGGAACGCCATCGTCGCCAACAGATAATCCATCGTACACTCGTCCATGCCACACATCGGGTAATTCTCGCTGGCCACCGACTTTGTAAAGCCCTCAAACGCTTGCTGATAGAATGCTTCCTCCTGCTCCACACATTCCTTCCTCTCCGCCTCAGTCTTTGGGTCAGCGGGATCTAACGACTCCGCCTTTCCGCGGAAGATCCATGCCAGATTCAGGCAGATATAAGCTTTCTCGCTGGTCTTGCCCTTTTTAACAAGGGTGTTAAAAAGCGCCAGCTTATAGCGCTCAATCGCTGTGTCATAGTCAATCAAGGTCGGCTCTACGTCGCCGGTCGGCTTAAAATTGGCACATACCTGTTCTTTGATCATCTTGACCTGTATCGTGGAGAGATGCTCAAAGTAGCGGTTGATTGCTGTATAGCCGCAGTAAGGGCAGGATGCGATGTTGTACTTTAAGGTATCAATATGCTCAAAGCGCGGGCGCAAATCCATATCCGGCTCCATGCGCTTCACGCGGCCGTTTTTAATCATTTTTGTCTTAAATACCTTATCACACACGGCGCAGCGGATCGCCTTATCCAACAGAAAGTTCTCCTCGCTGAGAACCTCGTCGGCCTTGCCGGTTCCCGCGGATGCAACCACCTTCTTCTCCTCCTCAAAAAGATTTGCCGTATCCTCCGTTTTCAGTCCGAATTTTTCAAGTCCAGATAGTAAATTCATAGCTATTTCCTCCTTAATGTGTCTACCCTTAGGCGATCTCTTCTCGTCTATACAGCCTTTGTGCATCCCACCCACAGTGCCTTTGCGCTATGCGGTGGGCAGCTTGAACGAACTCTTTAAGGACACAATCCGGTTGAACACCAGACGCTCCGGTGCGGAATCCTTCGCATCCACACAGAAGAAGCCCTGTCTGACAAACTGGAAGCTCTCATACGCTTTTGCACCCTTTAAATTCTCCTCCACAAGACAGTCTTCCAGCACGGTGAGAGAATTGGGATTTAAATTGAGACTTCCATCCTCATTGTACACCCCCTTCTCCTCATCCACAATATTCTCATACAGACGCACCGTAGCATTTATGGCGTGCGCCGCAGACACCCAGTGAATAGTTCCCTTCACTTTCCTGCCGTCCGGGCTGTTCCCCCCCTTCGACGCTGGATCGTAGGTACAGTGAATCTCCGTCACTCTGCCGCTCTCATCCTTCACAAAGCTATTGCAGGTGACAAAGTAAGCGTTCATCAACCGCACCTCATTGCCCGGGAACATGCGGAAATACTTCTTGGGCGGCTCCTCCATAAAATCTTCTCTGTCGATATAAATCTCGCGGGAGAACGGAACTTTTCGACTTCCAAGCTCCTCATTTTCGAGATTGTTGACCACGTCGAGATACTCTGTCTCCCCCTCCGGGTAATTGTCGATGATCACCTTCACCGGGTCGAGAACCGCCATCATACGCGGCTTCTTCATCTTTAGATCCTCCCGAATGCAGTATTCAAGCATCGCGTAATCCACCGAGCTGTTCGCCTTTGAGATTCCGCAGAGTTCCACAAACAGCTTCAGGGAATCCGACGTAAATCCACGCCTGCGCAGAGCCGCAATGGAAACGAGGCGCGGATCATCCCAGCCGTCCACAATCCCCTCCTCCACGAGCCGCTTGATGTAGCGCTTTCCAGTCACAACATTGGTCAGATACAACTTGGCAAACTCGATCTGCTTGGGGGGCATCTCGTATTCCAGCTCGCGCACCACCCAGTCGTAGAGCGGTCTGTGATCCTCGAATTCCAGTGTACAGATCGAGTGCGTGATGCCCTCAATCGCATCCTCAATGGGGTGTGCATAATCGTACATCGGGTAAATACACCAGGTATCCCCTGTCCTGTGATGCGCCATGTGCGCCACACGGTAGATGACCGGATCCCTCATATTGATGTTGGAGGATGCCATGTCGATGCGCGCGCGCAGCACTTTCTCCCCATCGGCAATCTTCCCACTCCGCATCTCCTCAAAGAGCGCCAAGTTCTCCTCCACGCTCCGGATGCTGTACGGGTCCTCTTTTCCCGCCTCCGTCAGCGTTCCGCGGTACGCGCGGATCTCCTCCGCCGAGAGATCGGAGACGTAGGCCTTGCCCTTTTTGATCAGCTTCACCGCGCCCTCGTACATCTGCTCAAAATAATCAGACGCAAAAAAGAGCCTGTCCTCCCAGTCGGCGCCAAGCCATCGGATGTCCGCCTCGATGGCCTCCACAAACTCAGTCTTCTCCTTCGTCGGGTTCGTGTCGTCAAATCGGAGATTGAACTTTCCTCCATACTTCTTCGCCAGCCCGTAGTTCAAAAGAATCGACTTTGCGTGCCCGATGTGCAGATAGCCGTTTGGCTCCGGCGGAAATCTGGTGTGAACAACCTCGCAGTGCCCTTCCTCTATATCCTTGTCAATGATCTGTTCGATAAAATTCTTTGAGACATTTTCATATTCCATAATGTCCGTATCCTCCTTACAGCGGCGTTGCACCGCGAATGGAATCTACTTTTGAAAAACAAAAGTAACTCATGAAATATCATACATGATACATGAGCAAGGTGCAAGTATAATATGACAGGAATTACCACCGGATCAACAAATCTGCCCATCCAGTGCAAACTCTGAACAGATCGCCCGTCACCACAAATCAAAGCAGATATTTCTCCATCACACAGTTGGTGAGGAAAACACCACCTCGCTCGACGCACTGTTCCCGCACGGTTTTGTATCCCCGCTTTTCAAAAAACGGCTTTGCGGTGACGGAGGCGTGTGTGGTTATTTTCTCTCCGTCAAACGTTTGCTCCAGCACGTCGCAGAGCGCACTCGCAATCCCCATGCCCTGATAATCTTTGTGGACATACAGACGATCGAGGTAGCCTGTTTGATCCATATCGCCAAAGCCGACGATCTCGTCCAAACAGATTGCAAGCACTGTGTCATGCTCCAAAAAAGACTGGTTCCACGCAGATAGATCAACCGTCCTGGTCGCCCACACATCCAACTGCTCCGTCGTGTAATCCCGCGCATTCACAGCGTGAACCGTGTTGTAAAACAGCTCTGCCATGCCTACACAATCGGACGGTTCATAATTTCGGATCTTGATTTTCATGTCTCCCACCTGCCAAAATCATGTATGCCCGCCGTCGTTCCATCCCTTGCAGACGTCAATCCATGCGCGGTAGCCGGAATAGCGCTCCAGCTCCTCCAGCGTCAGCTCGATGGCGCTGTTGCCGCTTCCGCAGGCGGGAAAGACAGTCTGAAATCTTCTCAGCGACGCGTCGAGGTAGACGCTCACCCCATCGTTCACCGCAAAGGGACAGACTCCCCCGACGGCGTGGCCGATAATATGCTCCACCTCGCTTGCCGCTATCATTTTTGCCTTGGTTTGGAACTGCTCTTTGTACCTAGCATTATCTATCTTCGCATCTCCCGCTGCCACGATCAAAATCGGGTCCTCCCCCACCTGAAAGGACAGTGTCTTTGCAATTCGGCACGGCTCGCATCCCAGTGCAGCTGCCGCAAGCCCCACCGTCTCACTGGATGTGCCAAATTCCAAAATGCGGCTGTCCACTCCGCACTGCCTGAAATACTCC
>CAJLGN010000114.1 GCA_905206195.1 uncultured Roseburia sp. | reverse complement strand
TGCGAGCTGGCCCTTCAATGCCGTCTTCGCCGCCTCGATCGCATCCGGGATTCCCGCCGGATTTTTTCCGCCGGCCTGCGCCATATTCGGGCGTCCGCCGCCGCCGCCGCCGACCTTGCCCGCAATACTCTTGATGAGATTGCCCGCGTGTGCGCCGCGCGCCTGCGCCTCGTCCGTCGCCATGGCGATCAGGTTCACCTTGCCGTCCGCTGCACTCGCAAGCACCACAACACCATCTCCAATCTTCTCTTTGAGCTGATCGCCGAGCTCCCTGAGACCGTTCATGTCCACGCCGTCCACGCTGGCTGCGAGAAGCTTCAAGCCTTTCACCTCCGTCACCTGATCCATGACGTCTCCGAGCGCTTCCTTCGCCGCTCTGCTTTTTAAGGACTCATTTTCACTCTGCAGCGCCTTGATCTCCGCCATCATGTGACCGATCTTCTCAACAAGCGCCGCCGGAGTTGTCCTGGCCGCCTTTGCCGCCTCAAGGAACTCCTGCTCCATTTTTTGATAGTACGAGAATACGTTGTCTCCGGTCAGCGCCTCAATCCGGCGCACGCCCGCCGCCACACCGCTCTCCGACACAATCTTAAACGCTGAGATATCCCCGGTATTCCTCACGTGTGTACCGCCGCAGAACTCCTTCGAGAAATCTCCCATAGAAACCACGCGCACTTTCTCGCCGTACTTCTCGCCGAACAGCGCCATCGCTCCTGTCCGCTTCGCCTCCTCCACAGTCATAATGTCGGTCTGCACTGCGATCTTCTCCGCGATCTTCTCATTCACAAGCCGCTCCACCTCTTTTAGCTCCTCCGGCGTCATCGCCGAAAAATGACTGAAGTCAAAGCGTGTGCGCTCGGCATCCTGATAGGAGCCAGCCTGCTCGACATGCGTGCCAAGCACCTCCCGGAGGGCCTTCTGTAACAGGTGGGTCGCCGAGTGATTCCGGCAGACGCTTCTCCGCTGTATCTCATCAACCGCCAGCTCTACTGCATCGCCCGTCTTAATCATGCCGCGCACCATCTTTCCGATGTGTCCGACCTTTCCGCCCAGAAGCGGCACGGTGTCCTCCACCGCAAATGCGCCTTCCGCCGTACGGATCACGCCCACATCGCCCTTCTGTCCGCCCATCGTCGCATAAAACGGTGTCTCCTCCACGATGATCGTCCCGATCTCACCGTCGGAGAGCGCCTCCACAATCTCCGTCTCGCTCGTCATGACGGACACCCTGGAAGAATCTGTAAGCCTGTCATAGCCGACAAACTCCGTCGTGATCTCCGGATCAATGGACTCGTACACTGTCACGTCCGCTCCCATATAGTTTGTGACTTTTCTGGCTTTGCGCGCCGTCTCACGCTGCACCTCCATCGCCTCCCGGAATCCATCCGCATCGATGGTAAAGCCTTTCTCCTCCAGAATCTCCTGCGTCAGATCGATCGGAAATCCGTAGGTGTCATAGAGCTTAAATGCGCTCTCCCCGGAGAGCATCTTCTCACCCTTCGCCTCCATCTTGGTCTGCATCTCACCCAAGATGGCAAGCCCCTGATCGATCGTCCTGCCAAACTTCTCCTCCTCCTGCGTCAGAACCTTGAAGATGAAGTCCTTCTTCTCGTCAAGCTCCGGGTAACCGTCCTTGCTCTCAGCGATCACTGTGGCCGCGAGCTCCGCCATAAAAGCTCCCCCGATGCCCAGCATCCTCCCGTGTCTTGCAGCGCGGCGGATGATGCGCCGCAGCACATAACCGCGCCCCTCGTTTGTCGGCATAATACCGTCGGACACCATAAAAGTCGCAGAGCGGATGTGGTCGGTGATCAGGCGGATGGAGATATCATCCAGCGCATCCTTCTGGTAGGACTTGCCGGAGAGCGCACACACCTTGTCGCGAATCGCCTTCATCGTGTCGATGTCGAATACGGAATCCACATCCTGCATCACCACCGCAAGGCGCTCCAGCCCCATACCGGTATCAATATTCTTCTGCTCCAGCTCCTCGTAGCCGCCCTTGCCGTCACCGTTGAACTGAGTGAACACGTTATTCCACACTTCCATGAAACGATCGCACTCACAGCCCACCTTGCAGTCAGGACTCCCACAGCCGTACTTCTCCCCCCGGTCATAATATATCTCCGAACACGGACCGCAGGGCCCTGCGCCATGCTCCCAGAAATTGTCGCACTCGCCCGTCTCGGGAGCCCGGTAAAATCTGGTGATGCGCTCCGCCGGGATACCGATCTCCTTGTTCCATATCTCAAACGCCTCGTCGTCCTCCCCGTAGATGGACGGATAGAGCCTGTCCTCCTCGAGTGCAAGAACTTTCGTCAAAAATTCCCACGACCAGGCAATCGCCTCGCGTTTAAAATAATCCCCAAAAGAAAAGTTTCCGAGCATCTCAAAAAAAGTCAGATGTCTCGCCGTCTTTCCGACATTCTCGATATCGCCGGTGCGGATACATTTCTGGCAGGTCGTCACTCTCTTTCTCGGCGGAATCTCCTGCCCTGTAAAATATGGTTTCAATGGCGCCATTCCCGCATTGATCAGCAATAAGCTGTTATCATTGTGCGGAACCAGCGAAAAACTGCTCATTTTCAAATGTCCCTTACTCTCAAAAAACGCAAGGTACATTCTGCGCAGTTCATTCTCTCCGTAAAACTTCTTCACGACTACTTCCTCCAAAAAATCTCTTTTTCGTATCTTATTTTATCTCCCCGGTGGTGTCCCCGGACTCAACTGACTTTTTTGCATCACCGCGGTCCCCGAGCTTCTTGCCCACAACCAGACCGACGCCTCCGACCGCCGCCAAAACCACAAAAATCAGTAAATAATGACCAATCCATCCCAAAAATGCCATCGTCTCATCCTGCCTTTCTCCCGCCGTCTTCTGCGGCGTCCTATAATTTATTTAGTATAGCGCAACTGTTTTGTCACCGTCAAGTCCGGTTTCCAAAATCCTGCTGCCCCTCTAAAATCTCAAACACCTGATTCTCGTGTGAAATTTCCACAATGCGCTCCGCCATCGCCGCGTTTGAGATCCTCTTTTTGCACGCTGCGATGCCCGTGTAATCCTGCCACATATGCATCGGAAAGATATAATCCGCATCCGTGTGTTCCATAAAGTAATCGATTCCCAGAAATTGGTGCTTCTCGAGTCTTGGATCAAGCGGGATAAATGCGAGGTTGATCTTCCTCCCCGCCAGTCTTCGGATCTGCGCCTTATAATTGGTGTCCATCAGACCGTTGACCAAATCGCCCGCCCCCTTTCATCACCAATCGTGCCGATCTCCGGCATGGTAAAGAGACACGCCGTTCACCTCCACATAGAACGCCACTCCCGTATCCGTGGAGCGCAGCGTCTCGATCTTAAGATCCCCCACCCGGTACTTACTGCCAGCCCCCACATAGAGAATCTTTTCTCGCACATCCACTGGAAATCCGTGCTTTGTCAAAAAATGCGGACTCATCTTGCAGTCCTTGGAGAGAATATATCGAATGTTTTGATAACGCTTCGCCAAGCGCAGCACATCCATATCAAAGTGATCCTGATGCTTGTGACTCGCAAAGACATAAATTGGCGTGTCCGGCTCGTACTCCGGGATGGCGCCACAAAAATGATACCCGGACACCCGCTCCCCGCCAAACCAGTCAAAAATCAAAACCTTTTCGTCCACTTCAACTAAAAAACAACTGTGATGAATAAAAATAACCTGCATGATTCTATCCTCTCATACTCTCTCACCTCGGAGGAATGCCGTGTCTACATTCCTTCTGAAAGTGACTGGAAACCCTCAGGCTGCACATCCACTCACGCGGTGTCTGAGTGCCCCCACTCACTGCATGCGGCGGATGATCGCATTTGCTCGCCTGTAAATGTCCGCCGGATCAAATCCAATATCGAAATGATTATCCTCATAGAGCACCTTTCCGTTCACCATGGTCATCTTCACGTTCTGCTTGCTCCCACTGTACACCAGATTCTTCACAATATTGTTCTCCGGCTGCATGTTTGGCTGCTGTAGATCGATCATAATGATATCCGCCTTCTTGCCGACCTCCAGACTGTCACAGTCGGGAAGCAGCATCGCATGTGCGCCCCCCGCCGTCGCCATGTAGAGGATCTCGTCCGCGCTCACGCACTCCGCATCCATCTGGTGCACCTTTGCGAGGGCCGAGGTCAAAAACATCTCCCGGAACATATCGAGGCAGTTGTTGCTGGCCGGCCCGTCAGTTCCAATCGCCATGGAAATTCCCTCATCCACAAAACGCTTGGTCGGACAGATGCCAGAGGCAAGCTTTAAATTGGAGGCGGGATTGGTCACAGCCGTCAGCCCACGTCTCTTAAAAATCTCAAAATCCGGCTCCTCAAACCAGACACAGTGATATCCGCCGCCTCCGTGCTCGTACATGCCAAGGGCATCGGTGAGCTGTGTCGGCGTCATACCCCAGCGCCCCTTGCACTCCTCCACCTCAATCTTCGTCTCTGCATTGTGCGTCCACACTGGCGCTTTCAACTTCTGCGCCAACTTCGCCACGCCCTCCATCAACTCCTTCGAGGTCGTGTACTCCGCGTGAAAGCCCGGGATAAATGTGGTGAGTTCACTCATCTCATTCACAATATGGTAGTTCTCCTCCATCAGCTCTACGGTGCCGCCGAAATTGTTTAGACCGCTGGTCTGCACGGTGCGAAATCCCGTGTCCGCGGACGCCTTTGCGTCCACAGGCGGAAAGAAATACATATCAAAGTTCGACGTGATACCGCTGGTCAGATACTCCATAATCCCCAGAATGTTCAGCCAGTATACATCGTCCTCCACAAGCTGTCCCTCCCGCGGGAAAACTTGCTGATTCAGCCATTCATGCAGCGGAAGGTCATCCGCGTAGGAGCGCAGAAAGGTCATCGCCGTGTGTGTGTGTGCATTCTTAAAACCCGGCATCAAGAGATTGCCGTTGACGTCAATCTCCCTGTCCCATGCGAGCGCTTCCCCGTCTGCTTCGATGCAAGCGGTCTCCTCCCCCGCTCTGCCCGAGCCGACGTAACAGATTGTATTTCCTTTTACCCAGAGCTCTCCCAAAATCACCTCAAAGCTGTGATCCTCCGCCAACTTCAATATCTTTGCATTGTAAAAACGTGTGTTCATACTTCCCTCCCGATGTTCTGGATCGTCTCGGTCACCAGCGCCTTGAACTTCGGCGCCACCTGATCCGCCGTCTCCTGCACCTCCTCGTGGGAGAGCGGAACTGCTGAAATGCCACTGGCGAGGTTGGAGATACAGGAGATTCCCACAATCTTCATCCCCATGTGGCGCGCCGCAACCGCCTCACAGGCCGTGCTCATTCCGACTGCATCCGCGCCCAGCACCCGGCACATCGCAACCTCCTTCGGCGACTCGTACTGCGGACCGGAGAGCTGCAAATAAGTTCCCTCCTTGAGCTCGATGTCAAGCCCGACTGCCGACTTTCTGACGATCTGCTGCAGCTGCCTGTCATATATCTGGCTCATATCGGGAAAACGCACGCCCAGCGCATCGATGTTGGCACCGATCAGAGGGGACGGCACAAAGCTCGCAATCTGATCCTTGATCATCATAAAATCCCCGGCGCGCATACCCAGCTGAATACCGCCGGCCGCGTTGGTGAGAA
>CAJLGN010000113.1 GCA_905206195.1 uncultured Roseburia sp. | reverse complement strand
ACTTCATCCAGTTCGAAGCTGAAGCAACAGTTCCAGCTGCTGTTGAGCAGGATGTCCGTATTATGGATAACGTTCTTCGTTTCTTATGCGTTAGAAAAGACGAGGCATAATAGAGAGGAAATCAAATCGTATGAATAAAGTTATTCTTATGGGACGATTGACCAGAGACCCAGAGGTGCGTTATTCTCAGGGCGAGCAGGCAACCGCAATCGCGAGATATACACTGGCAGTTGACAGACGTTTCAGAAGAGATGCAGACCAGCAGACTGCTGATTTTATCGGATGCGTGGCATTCGGGCGCCTCGGAGAGTTTGCAGAGAAGTATCTCCGCAAGGGAACGAAAGTGGTTGTGACCGGACGTATCCAGACCGGAAGCTACACCAATAAGGACGGCCAGAAAGTATATACCACCGATGTTGTTGTCGAGGAGTGTGAATTTGCGGAGAGCAAGAACGCAGGCGGAGATCATTCCGGCTTCACACCACAAGACAGACCATCCCCGAGCAGTGCAGCGGGAGATGGCTTCATGAACATTCCGGACGGAATCGATGAAGAGTTACCATTTAATTAAACCTGACAGGAGGTAATTATCATGGCTTTCAATAAAGCAGCTGACAAAGAAGGCGCTCCGATGAAGAGACGCCCGATGCATAGAAGAAAAAAAGTTTGCGTATTCTGTGGCAAGGACAATACCATCGACTACAAGGATACCAACAAGTTAAAGAGATACATCTCTGAGAGAGGAAAAATTCTTCCGCGCCGTATCACAGGCAACTGTGCGAAGCATCAGAGAGCGCTTACTGCGGCGATCAAGAGAGCGCGCCATGTGGCGCTGATGCCGTACGTATGCGAATAAATTACGCAGCGAATAAACTACAGTAAATAGTCTCTCTTTGCACTTGCTGCAAAGCGGAGAAAAAGGATTTTAATGCCCTGGCGTTAAGGTCCTTTTCTTTTTCTAACACATTTCTAAAAGATTCCTTAATAATGGGAAAATATACTTGGCAAGGCAGAGTGAATCATATAATATAGTGGTTATAAATTTTGTGGCGCGTGGCAGGGATTTGGGAGGAGACGTATGAGAAGAAGTCGGTGTGTGACAGTAAGTACGGTGATAGGGATGATACTGATGGCAGGATGCAGCGGCGCGGGGACATTCGAGACGAACCAACAGACAAGCGCTGGCAAGAAAGTGGAGCAGTTTCTCTCTGCGGAGGACGCCGAAGTGTCGACCATTATTGCTGAGTATGCGGAGGAGACAGAATATCCGGAGCTTGCCCAATTTTTGATTTCTTATTATCAGATTCCCGAGGAGTACCGGGGAGAGACGCGCTACTACTACAACTATGTCGATCTGAATGAGGACGGACAGCGCGAGATTTTTGCCGTCGTGATCGGGGAGTATACTGAGGTTCCATTTGGAGATCCGGCTGTTATTCTGACAGAGGAGGAAGGTTCCTTTGCGGTCATCGAAGATTTTGCAGGCGTCCGCACCCCGATCCGAATCAGCGAGATGACGACCAACGGATGGCATGACATCATGTATCAGGAATATGGCGGAGACAAGGAGGATGGGTATCGGATCTGTCGTTACAGTCCCGATGGCGGCTATCAGACATCGTTGAGTGAGGTGGTGGGGAAGATGGAGCCGGTGGGCGGGACCAACATTCTCTCCAACAATCTGATCGATGATATGGATCAGGGGAGATATCTCACGCTTGTTCCACAGGAGAAAAAATAGTACATGAAACCATATATAGGGGATCATTTCGGGGACTGCCCAAGCTGTTGTGGGCGGTCCCTTTTGCGCGCACAAATGCACGTATATATTGAAAAAAAGCTTTCTATTGGGCTTCCAAAATGTTATAATTCATGATAAGCGACTATGATAGCGATACTATTTTCTTCTGGAAAAATGGAGGATGGGGTTTGAAGAAAAATAATATAAAATTGAGAGGGAAGCTGCGTACATATTTACTTTTACCGTTGCTGCTCACGATTCCCCTGCTGGTCATGAATGTCCTGATCTACGCAGAGCACGCCGCGTCGGGGGTGATGTTTTCGATATTTGTATTGTTCTACTTTCTGATTATGCTGCTTTTTTACTTCCGCAATAAACCACTGCTTGTCGACGCGATGGTTGACTTTGCAACGCAGTACGGAACGGTGCAGAAACAGCTGTTGAACGAATTTGAGATTCCGTATGCGCTTGTGGACTACGGCGGCCGGTTTTTGTGGGTGAACGAGCAGTTTACAAAGATCACGGGAAAGGATAAGAACTATCACAAATCTGTGACGACAGTGTTTCCCACGCTGACCAAGGAGATTTTGCAGAGGACCGAGGCGGTGGAGTCTATGAATCTGATTTTGGAGGACAGACATTATCGCATTGCGATGAAGCGACTCTATTTTGACACCATAGCGCAGGGGGACTCCATTGTTTCCATGCATGAGAGCAACGAGTATCTGACGGCCCTCTACCTGTTTGACGAGACGAACCTCAACCGTTATATCCGCGAGAACGAGGAGCAGAGACTGGTGGCGGGGCTCGTCTACATCGACAACTACGAGGAGGCGTTAGACAGCATCGAGGATGTCAAAAGATCCCTTTTGGTGGCGCTTATTGACCGAAAAGTAAATAAGTATTTCTCGGAGATCGATGCGCTGGTCCGCAAGATTGAGAAAGACAAATATTTTGTTGTATTCAAAAATATGTATCTGGAGAAGCTGCGGGAAGACAAATTCAGCTTGATCGAGGATGTCAAGAGCGTCAAAGTCGGAAATGAGATGGCCATCACGCTCAGTATCGGCGTTGGTGTGGGCGGCGGCAGTTACACCAAGAATTATGAGTACGCGAGAATGTCGATTGACCTTGCGCTCGGGCGCGGCGGAGATCAGGTGGTGGTCAGAGACGGGGAGGATGTCTCCTACTATGGCGGAAAGGCAAAGCAGGTGGAGCGCAATACCAGAGTCAAGGCGAGAGTCAAGGCGCACGCGCTCCGCGAGATTATAGAGAGCCGTGAACATGTGATTATCATGGGTCACAGCATCAGCGATGTGGACTCTCTGGGGGCTGCGATCGGCGTCTACTGCGCAGCGCGTGTACTTGGAAAAAAAGCGCAGATCGTATTAAATGAAGTGACTTCATCGCTGCGGCCGATGGTGGAGGGATTTGGTGAGGAAAAAGGATATCCGGCAGATCTTTTTATCAAAAATGACGAGGCAATTTTGCTGACCAACAAGAACACGCTGGTCATGGTGGTGGATGTCAATCGCCCGAGCTACACCGAGTGTCCTGAGCTTTTGAAGCGGACGGACACCATCTGCGTGTTCGACCATCACCGCCAGAGCAGCGAAGTCATCGAGAATCCGGTGCTCTCCTACGTGGAGCCGTACGCTTCCAGTGCGTGCGAGATGATCGCGGAGGTGCTGCAGTATTTCTCAGAGGATATCAAGCTGGCGGCGCACGAGGCAGACTGTATCTATGCCGGTATTCTGATTGACACCAATAACTTTATGACGAAGACAGGCGTGCGGACGTTTGAGGCGGCGGCGTATCTTCGGAGAGCAGGCGCTGAGGTCACAAGAGTCCGCAAGATGCTAAGGAACGATATGGCGGCCTACAAGGCGCGGGCGGAGGCGGTGCGCCACGCGGAGGTTTACCGCGGTGCATTTGCACTCTCTGTGTGTCCGGCGGACAACGTGGAGAGCCCGACTGTCGTCGGCGCGCAGGCGGCAAACGAACTTTTGAATATTGTGGGAATCAAGGCATCCTTCGTGCTGACCGAGTACATGGACCGCATCTATGTCAGCTCAAGGTCGATCGATGAGATCAATGTGCAGCTTATCATGGAGCGGCTTGGAGGGGGAGGCCACCTCAATGTCGCGGGGGCGCAGCTCACGGACTGCTCGGTGCAGCAGGCGAAGCGCATCATCCAGGACACGATCGATGAGATGCTCAAAGCGGGGGACATTCAGGAGTAGTTTTCCCCATTGGAAATTGGAGGTAAATATATGAAAGTAATTTTATTGGAGGACGTGAAGGCTTTAGGAAAAAAAGGAGATTTGGTTGAGGTCAGCGACGGTTATGCGAGAAATGCGATTTTTCCGAAAAAGCTGGGTGTGGAGGCGACGCCGAAGAATCTCAATGATTTAAAGTTACAGAATCAGCACGCGGAAAGAATTGCGCAGGAGAACTACGAGGCGGCGCAGGCGCTTGCAAGGGAGTTGAAGGATAAGAAGGTGACAGTCAAGATGAAAGCCGGAGAGGGAGGGCGGACGTTTGGCTCCGTGTCGACCAAGGAGATTGCCGTGGCGGCGAAGGCACAGCTTGGCATGGAGCTGGATAAGAAGAAGATGCAGCTTCCTGAGCCGATCCGGACATTTGGAATGACGGAAGTGGCGATTAAGCTTCATCCGAAAGTGACGGGAACATTCGCTGTGCATGTAGTAGAAGAATAGGCAGGATAGAACGGGGATTTGCGATGACCGCGAATCCTTCGTCTGCGTTTAGAAGGAGGATATTTCATGGAGGAGGCATTGATCAAGCGGATTATGCCGAACAGCCTCGAGGCAGAGCAGTCTGTGATCGGTTCCATGATCATGGACAAGGATGCCATTGTGACGGCGATGGAGATGCTGATCGAGGAGGATTTTTATCATCAGCAATATGGAATTCTGTTTGATACGATGATTGAATTGTACAATAAGGCGCTTCCGGTGGATCTTGTGACGTTGCAGAATAAGCTGAAGGAAAAAGATGTGCCGTCGGAGGTCGCAAGCCTTGAATTTGTGAGAGATCTGGTAACGGCGGTTCCGACCTCCGCCAACATCAAATACTACGCGCAAATCGTCAAGGATCATGCGATGCGAAGGCGGCTCATCAAGCTCAACGAGGAGATTGAAAATGCGTGTTACCTAGGCAGGGAGAGCGTGGAGACCGTCATGGATATCACGGAGAAGAAGGTGTTTGATCTTCTGTCCACCCGAGGGACGGGCGGTGATTACGTTCCGATTCGCCAGGTTGTGATGAATGCGTTGGAGAAGATCGAGAATGCGGCAAAGACATCCGGGACTGTCACGGGAATCCCGACAGGGTTTATTGATCTTGACTATCGGACGGCAGGCTTGCAGCCATCGGATTTGATTCTGATCGCGGCGCGCCCGTCCATGGGCAAGACGGCGTTCGTCCTAAATATCGCCCAGTATGTGGCGTTTCACGAGAATATGTGTACCGCGATCTTCTCGCTCGAGATGTCAAAAGAGCAGCTCGTGAATCGTCTATTCTCTCTGGAGTCCAGAGTGGACGCGCAGGCGCTTAGAACCGGAAGTCTCTCGGACACGGATTGGGAGAAGCTGATCGAGGGTGCGGGAACGATCGGGAATTCTGAACTGATCATTGATGATACGCCGGGTATCTCGATTTCAGAGATGCGCAGTAAATGCCGAAAGTATAAGCTGGAACATGACTTAAAGCTCATCATCATCGACTACCTCCAGCTGATGTCCGGTTCCGGGAGATCTACAGACTCCCGCCAGCAGGAGATTTCCGACATCTCCCGCTCCCTGAAAGCGCTCGCAAGAGAGCTGTCTGTGCCGGTTATCGCGCTGTCGCAGTTATCCCGCGCTGTGGAGCAGAGGCCAGATCACCGCCCGATGCT
>CAJLGN010000112.1 GCA_905206195.1 uncultured Roseburia sp. | reverse complement strand
ACCATACCGTGGGGCTCAATGCAAAAAGGGGCCGCCACAAAATGCAAATTTTACAGCATTTTGTGGCAGCCCCTTTGTCATGTAAAAAAATTGTGCCTAAAGCAGTGTGATCTCCAGCTCGTAGGATGCGTTCTGCCCTGCGTCGAGAGAGAGGATGCCGCGCTTCTCAGAAAAGATATCACTGTCATCGTCGTAGATTGCAGATCCGTTCCAAGGTTCAAAGCAGATGAACGGAGCCTCCCCACCCGCCGGCGTCCAGAATGCGATCGAGGAAAAGCCGGGGTAACGCATTGCTATGCCATTTCCGGTGGTGGGGTTTAGGAGCTGCACCATCCGCGAACGGATCTGCGGGAAGAATACCGCGTCCTCGTCGAACATTTCCACTGTCAGGGGCAGCACCTTTGCTTTTTCTGCGAAAAGTCTTTTTCTGGTGGAGGAGAAGCAGAGATTCTCAAGGTCATATACGGTCGCCTCAAGGCGCTCCTCCTGCTCGAACGAGAGCACGTAGTCCGTGAACGATTCGCCGTCAGCGAGCGGGCACAGGAAGCCGGGATGTGCGCCGATGTGGTAGTACATCGTGCGCGCGTCCTTGTTGTGTACCTGGTAGGTCATCGACAGACGGTTTGCGCACAGGCGGTAGGAGAGGCGGAGCTCAAAGTCATAAGGATAGCTCTGGCGCGTCTGCTCGCTTGCCAAGAGGGAGAATGTCACCGCATCGTCGCTCTGCGCGAGCACCGAAAATTCACTGTCCTTACAGAAGCCGTGCTTTGGCATCTCATATTCCACACCAGCAATTACCGTCTTATTGCCCCGCACGTTTCCGATTGTGGGAAAGAGCAGCGGCGAGGAGCGCGCCCAGTGCGCAGGGTCAGAATTCCAGATAAATTCTGTGCCGGCTGGATTGCGGAAAGATTTAAGCTCTGCGCCGCGCGTGTTGAGTGTCACCTGGTAATGGTCTGAGTTTAAAAGAATATTCATAGTGTCCTCCTGTCAAAAAATTGTTGGGTTGCAGTTCTCTTAGGGCTGTAATTTCCAATCGTCTCTATCTGATATCATATTATAATTATCATTGGAAAAAAAGCCCGGCGCCATAAATTGTAAAAATATTTCTGCACGGATTTTTGTCGGAGCAAGTCAATTGTAGGAGATCTCCAAAAAGCCCTCGAGAATCGCAAGCGCTGCGCCTCCAGTGGCGCCGTCCTGCGCGTTGCAGGGCAGGATCTCGATGCTCTCCACATGGGAGCCGTTGACGAAGGAGAGCTGGTAGTTGATAATGTTCATCAGCTCCCGGTGGATCTCCGGGTAGGTGAAAATTTTACCGTGCAGGAAAATCTTCTCCGGGTTCATCAGAATCGCGATGTTTGAGGTTGAGATGCCGAGATACCGGAGCGCGTTTGTGATGTAGGCCGATACCGCCTCATCTCCCATGGAGTAGGCGGTCACGATCGTATCGATTGTGATCTCGTCGGCGGAAGGGGCCAGATGGCTTAAGATCCCGGAGGGATCGGCGGTGTAGAGTTTCTTTGCATTCTGGATGAGCCAGCGCTCGCTGGCGATCGTCTGCAGGCACCCCTGCTTGCCGCATTCGCAGCGCAGACCGTTCGGGTTGACGATGGTGTGTCCGATCTCCCCGGAGACGTAGGCGTTTCCGAGAAAAAGCTGGCCGTCCACCATGTTGGCACAGAACATGCCAAGACCCACGTGAAAGAAAGCGAAGCTGTCCGGGGTGCTGTCCGGGTGAAACAAATATTGCCCGAGCGCCATGCAGCGGACATTGTTCTCGAAGAAGACAGGAACCGAGAAGGAACTGCGGATTTTTGCGGCGTCAAAGTGGTCGCAGACCTTGCTGTTGCTGACAAGCTTTGCGGAGGAGGCATCGATGTGTCCTGGGATGGCTATGCCGATTCCGGCGAGCTGCTTCTCGGAGATGCCGCAGGAGCAGAGCGCGGTGTGGACCTGCTCGAGTATGGTGTCTGTGATGTGATTGCCGAGAAATGGCGTGTACGGCTCGGTATAAAAATAGTGGCTCTCCCCCTTCATATCAGTGATGGACAGAGAGAACGCTTTCTGGTTAAATTCAATGCCCAAAGACCAAAGAAAATCCGGGCGGATATCCAGGGAAATTCTCCTGCGCCCGACACCGCCAGAGTCCCCGGCTTCCTCCTGCCCAAGCTCGCACACGATGCCAGCCTCGAGCAGCTCTGAGATCGTGAGTGTCGTGGTGGCGGGGGTGATGCCCGTGAGCTCGGCGATGCTGGTGCGGGAGATGGGTGCATTCCGGTAGATACATTCTAAAATCTTGTCTCGGTTCGAGGACTTTCGTTTGGCGGATTTATACATAAATTTGATTCCTTTTCATAGTGGGGCATCCAGCATGCGAAAGCCCGTATATTTGGTGGCGACCTCAATGACGCGGTACACGTCAAGATTTGGCTGCATGGAGGTCTCGTTTCTGCGGATGAAATCGCAGAAATCGGTGAACAGAAGATCAGCGTCCTGCGCATTTCCGGCCGCCAGACCGGTATGTGCTTTTCCTAAGCGTACACCATAGCCGGCGTGGTAGTCAAGCAAATGGAAGAAAAAGGACGGGACGCCGGGGGCGGATTCTTTTGCAGCTCTCGGCAGTCGGGACACTTGCATATATGATTTACCTCGTCGGCGAGCCAGATGTGGAGGAAATCTACTTGTGGGTGCCCTTTCAGATAGGAGATGACAGCTTCAATAAAACGCTCTGCCGCCGTTTCGTTTGCGTAGCAGAGGTTGGTGTTCATCGGAATATGGTCGATGAATGTGCGCTTTCCGTCCACCTCGGTGAGAAGTTTGGCAATTTGAGGTTTCGGCTGTTTTTGGGAGGGGAGCCAGCCGCTGGTCGGGGATCCGATTGCCTCGCAGGTCCAGCCGTGACCAACTGCGTGCAAAAGCAGCGACCGCATTTTGATTGCGGCCTCGATCTTTCGATAGCAGTTCTGGTAAAAGGAATCGCCCTTCTCCTGCGGGGGGAGAACCTGGTTGTTGGTGTGGTCATACCAGCGGTTCAAAAATATAAAAGGCTCCGTGAATTGCACAAAAAAGCTGTTGAAGCCGACCTTTGGAAGCCAATCGATGAAATCCAGAATATTTTCGAGGGAATTGGCCCCCTCGATACAGACGCCCCGGTGGCGAAGTGAAGCAGTCTTTTTGATATCCATATAGAGATCCGAGATTTGGAGCGCGCCGGGGATGAGGGTTCCCTGGGGCCCGGGGGCGAGAAGGCGGAAGCCGATCTGCTTTAAACATGCGTAGACGCCAAGCAGGACGCTGCGCGGGTTGCTCCCGGAGATACTGCCCCCTTCCGCGGAAATCAGAATGTGGTAAGCGTCGTCGAGCGAGGTGAAACCTGCTTTATCCAGGCCGAGCCGGAGTGCGAGAGTGCCGGGAGCGTTGTCCGGCACATCGGACGGATTGTGAGAACAGGAAATGGCGCTTCCGGTGGCGGTGAGAAGACGGCAGAATTCCTGCGCAGCAAACGTGATCGTTTCGTTTTGGGATGAATAAATAAGACAGATTTTCATATTAAAATGGTCCTCCCTTCCTTGTCAGGGCAAACGTATTTCCGCAAGCCGTTCGTTCGCCAATTAATTATATTATATAAAAAATAGAAAAACTACACAAGTATGTAAAAGTGAACAAAAGCTGTAGTTGAAAGATGGGCAAAAGTAACAAAAAAAGTAAAAAACAAGAAAAATATGTTGAAATAAGCGGGGCAATATGGTAGCATAAGGATAATAACAACAGGCAAATAAATTATAAAATAAAATTAATTGGAGGGGCATATGAAAAGAGAAGCATCACGGTTAAAGCGGAGGCAAAAGGGGAGAATCAATCTGTGGTGCTGGATTTTCATGGTGCCGGCGTTGCTTTTGTATCTTCTTTTCCAGGGGTATCCGATCCTGGCAGGTGCATTTTACGCGACCCTGGACTGGTCGGGATTGAGCTCTTACACGGTATTTGTTGGGATTGACAATTTTAAGGAGTTCATGCATGATCCGCTGTTTTTAACGCGGTGAAAAACACGTTTTTGTATATGATTTTGACTGTGCCCATGCTTTTGTCACTGTCGCTTGCGCTTGCCTATTTATTTAATTCGATTATAAAAAAAGGAGCGGCATTTTTCCGGACAGTGTTCTTTCTTCCGGTAATCACCACCGCGTCGATTGTGGGTATCATCATGATGTTTATTTTCGGAGGTACCGGGGCATGGAACCAGTTCCTTGGAATGTTTGGAATAACGGGGATCAACTGGCTGGGAAATAAGACGACGGCGCTGTTTATGGTGGCGCTCGTGGGGTGCTGGAAGGACATTGGAACTTATATGATTTACTGGCTTGCGGCGTTGCAGAGTGTTCCTCAGGATGTGTACGAGGCCGCCAAAATTGACGGCGCCGGAAAATGGAGGACATTCTCGCAGGTGGTGTTCCCCATGATTCTGCCGATCAGCGGAGTGATTGCGACGCTGTGCATCATAAGCTCCATGAAGGTGTTCGATCTGGTGCAGACGATGACGGGCGGCGGACCGTTCTATGCGACCGACGTGGCGGCGACCTTTGTCTACCGCACCGCGTACGCGGGAAGTAACGGGATGCCGCGGCTGGGCTACGCGAGTGCGGCAGCGATGGTCTTTGGACTGATCGTGATTCTGCTCGGTGTGGCTGGAAACACCGCAAAGGTCGTGTTCAACAAAAAGAGAGGAGAAC
Organism: uncultured Roseburia sp.; assembly: GCA_905206195.1. Classification (GTDB taxonomy): domain Bacteria; phylum Bacillota; class Clostridia; order Lachnospirales; family Lachnospiraceae; genus Roseburia. The sequence goes on along the minus strand of CAJLGN010000112.1, from coordinate 941 downwards.
AGATGTGATGGGAAGCAAATTTTCGGTGGGGAAGCTGCTGTTATATGGAATGCTCGCGGTGATGGCGTTTTTTTGGGTCTATCCGTTCCTTTGGATGCTGTCTGCCTCCTTTAAGACGCAGGATGAATTTTTTGCCAGCAGTGTGAGTCTCATTCCAAAGTCCTTGACGGCAGAGAATCTGACGCGCGCCTGGAACAATGCGAATTTTGGCGTCTATTTTAAGAACTCGGTGTTGGTGACTGTGGCAGTCGTGCTGATCGTGCTGCTTTCGACGGCGCTTGCGGGCTATGTGCTGGGGCGTTACGAGTTTGTGGGGAAACGGGTGGTGCTCGGTGTTTTTATGGCGAGTATCACAATTCCGCTGGTATTTACCGTCATCCCGATCTATGAGCTGCTAAAGGGCATGGGGCTTTCGCAGAATTTGCTCGGGCTCATTCTCGCGGAGGCTGGCGGTGGGCACGTCATTTTCCTGATGTTGTTTTCCGGTTTTTTTGCCTCCATCCCCAAGGAGATGGAGGAGGCGTCCGTGATTGACGGGTGCAGCTTTCCGCAATTGTTTTTACATATCATGTTTCCGCTGTCCAAACCGATTATGGTGACGGTAGTGATCATGCAGTTTATTTGGACGTGGAATTCGTTTTTACTTCCGCTCACAATCACGCTGAATAACCCCAAGATCCGCACGTTGGCGGTGGGACTGTACGCGCTGCGCGGGGAGAATGTCGTGGATTGGACAGGGATTGCGGCGGGTGCGAGCATTGCAGTACTACCTGTGATCATTATCTTCATAGCATGCCAGAAATACTTTGTAGACGGGATTGCCGGCGCGGTGAAGAGTTGATAATAAAGGAGAAGAGAGGAGAAAAAGAATGGTATTAAGAAAGTTATGCGCAGTGGGAATGGCGGCAGTTACAGCATTTTCCATGACTGCATGCGGGCTC
>CAJLGN010000111.1 GCA_905206195.1 uncultured Roseburia sp. | reverse complement strand
CAGCTATGGGGAGGCCGGTATACCAAGGAGAAAGACCGACTTGTCTACAATTGTAATGCCTCCATTACATTTGACGGGAAGCTTTATAAGCAGGATATGGAAGGGAGCATCGCTCATGTGAAAATGCTGGGAAAGCAGGGGATTCTCACTGAGGAGGAGACGGGGGCGATCATAACGTGTCTGGGCGAGATCAAAGCGGACGTGGAGGAGGGACGCCTCGCCATCACGGACGAGTACGAGGACATCCACAGTTTTGTGGAGGCCAATTTGATTCAACGGCTGGGGGAGACGGGGAAAAAGCTTCACACCGGCAGAAGCCGCAACGATCAGGTGGCGTTGGATATGCGCCTGTACACAAGAGAGGAGATTCTAAGCACCGACGCGCTGTTAAAAGAATTGTTGCAGACGATCTTACATATTATGGAAGAGAATACAGAGACGATTATGCCGGGGTTTACCCACCTGCAGAAGGCGCAGCCGATCACACTGGCGCACCACATGGGCGCCTATTTTGAGATGTTTAAGCGTGACCGCCTGCGTCTGCATGATATTTATGAGCGGATGAATTACTGCCCGCTGGGCTCCGGGGCGCTCGCGGGGACGACGTACCCGCTGGACCGCGATTACACGGCAAATCTCTTGGGATTTTACGGTCCGACATTAAATAGTATGGACGGTGTTTCTGACCGCGATTATCTGATTGAGTTTTTGTCGGCGTGCGCGACGATCATGATGCACCTAAGCCGTTTTTCGGAGGAAGTCATCATCTGGAATTCCAACGAGTACCAGTTTGTCGAACTCGACGATGCGTACAGCACTGGAAGCAGCATCATGCCGCAGAAGAAAAATCCGGATATCGCCGAGCTTGTGCGCGGCAAGACTGGGCGCGTCTACGGCGCGCTGCTGTCACTGCTCACAACCATGAAAGGAATTCCACTTGCGTACAATAAGGATATGCAGGAAGATAAGGAGCTTTCCTTTGACGCCATGGAGACAGTGAAGGGATCGATCGCGCTCTTTTGCGGCATGCTCGCCACGATGAAGTTTCATAAGGAGCGCATGAGAGCATCCGCGAACCACGGCTTCACCAATGCCACGGACGCGGCGGATTATCTGGTGAACCGCGGCGTGCCGTTCCGCGATGCGCACAGTATCGTTGGACAGATTGTGCTCTACTGTATTGAGAAGGGCATGGCGATCGACGATATGAGTCTGGAAGAATTAAAGGCGGTAAGCCCGGTGTTTGAGGAGGATATTTATGAGGCGATTTCCATGGAGGCCTGTGTCGATAAGCGTCTGACAGTCGGCGCGCCCGGGAAAGAGGCGATGGAGCGCGTGATTGCGGCAGAGCGGGAGTATCTGCAAGAGATGGGAGTCAGCAAATAGGCCGGGGATGTAGTAAATGTACACGAAAAAAGAAAAATACCGCTAATTTTTGACAAAATGGGCATTGCTTTTTCATTCAAAATAGCATAAGATATTCGATATGAAGACAGATGTTCGCCATATGCGGACAATGTGAAAATCTATCAGAAAAAGTGAGGAGATTAGGGCATGAGCGAAAAATTAAGGGTTGGTATTCTGGGTGGAACTGGTATGGTGGGACAGAGATTTATTTCCCTGTTGGATCAGCATCCGTGGTTTGAGGTGACGACGATCGCCGCAAGCGCGAGAAGTGCCGGAAAAACCTACGAGGAGGCAGTCGGGGAGCGATGGAAGCTGGACACACCGATGCCGGAGTCGGTGAAGAAGATCGCGGTCATGAATGTGGGCGAGGTCGAGAAGGTCGCGGCGGAGGTGGATTTTGTTTTCTCCGCGGTTGACATGACGAAGGAGGAGATCAAAAAGATCGAGGAAGCGTACGCCAAGACGGAGACCCCGGTCGTCTCCAACAACAGTGCCCACAGATGGACCTCGGATGTGCCGATGGTGGTGCCTGAGGTCAACCCGGAGCACATGGAGGTCATTCAATACCAGAGAGCGAGACTTGGCACAGAGCGCGGCTTCGTGGCGGTGAAGCCAAACTGCTCCATCCAATCCTACGCGCCGGTGCTCACGGCGTGGAAGGAGTTTGAGCCGTGCGAGGTGGTCGCAACGACCTACCAGGCCATTTCCGGCGCGGGAAAGACCTTTAAAGACTGGCCTCAGATGGTGGGGAATATCATTCCTTACATCGGGGGCGAGGAGGAGAAGTCAGAGAAGGAGCCGCTGCGCATCTGGGGCCATGTCGATGATGTCAGAAAGGAGATTGTTCCGGCAGAGTCGCCGGTCATCACCTGCCAGTGCATTCGTGTTCCGGTGCTCAACGGTCATACGGCGGCAGTCTTTGTCAAGTTCAAAAAGAATCCGACGAAGGAGCAGTTGATCGAGGCTCTGAAAAATTTCAGTGGCGCGCCGCAGGAGCTTCAGCTTCCGAGTGCACCGAAGCAGTTTATCCAGTATTTGGAGGATGACAATCGCCCGCAGGTCGCGCTCGATGTGGATTACGAGCGCGGGATGGGTGTCTCGGTTGGCCGCCTGAGAGAGGATACCATTTACGACTGGAAGTTTGTGGGTCTCTCCCACAATACGGTCCGGGGAGCTGCTGGAGGGGCGGTGCTGTGCGCGGAGCTTTTGAGAGCGCAGGGGTACATCACAAAAAAATAGGACGCTTCGCTGCGCGCAGATTGTAAAAACACGTTTCAGTCAGCGGAGAGAGTTGAAGTAAAAGTTAAAATATGATATAATTCTTTGCACTGGGGACTTTTCGGATTTCCCGGTGCATTGTTTTGGTGTAAGGACGCCGCGCAAATCGTGGTGCTTGGTGTCTGTGTCGCAGAGGGAGGAAAATATCGATGGTTGTAAAGACGGCAGTGTTAAAGGAACTGGAGGAGGCCTATCAACAGTCCGGCAATCAGCTTTTTGTATTATACGGGAGAGCCGATTCGGAGAAGGAGCTGCTGTTAAAGGCGCTGGTGCAGAACAAGAAATATTTCTATTACCGTGCGAGGCAGGCTTCACCTGAGGAACAGTGCCGGCAGATGGGGGCAGAGATTGCAGAGCAGTTTGAGGTTTCCCTTCAAAAATATACCTACCAGGAATATTTTAACCGTGTAAAGAGCGGCGGTCCGAGTAAGCTTTTGATCGTCATGGATGAATTCCAGTACATCACAAAAAAAGATGCGGCATTTTTTGATGCCGTTTTAAAATTAAAGGCGAAACGCCTCTACCCGGGCCCTGTGATGATTCTTTTGTGCAGTTCTGCAGTTTCTTGGGTGGAGCAGGAGATGGAGAAGATTGTCGGGGAAGCGGCGAGGAAGATCGACCGCAGGATCAAGATTACAAACTTAAATTTCCTGGAGGTTGTGCGCGCGCTCCCGGAGTATCCGGTGGCGGAGTGCATCAAGGTCTACGGCATCATCGGAGGTGTGCCCGGGTACATCAACCGCTGGAACGCCAAAGTGGATATCCGGGCGAACATCTGCCGCCTGATTTTATCGAGAAACGGATATATGCACGGCGCAGCCGAGGAGTTGATCGGCGCGAGCCTGCGGGAGTTGTCGGTGTATGAGACAATCCTTGCCAACATTGCGGCCGGGCACGATAAGTTGAATGATATCTACCGTGTGACCGGGTTTTCGAGAGCAAAAATCAGCGTCTACATGAAAAGTTTAAGTGCATTTGATATCATACAGAAAGTGGTTTCTTTTGAGACAGGCGGATGGGACAACGCGAAAAAGGGGATCTATCGGATAAGAGATAACTATGTGAACTTCTGGTTTCATTTTATCTATCCGCACCTGTCGGATTTGTATATGCTGGGAGCGGAGGAATTCTACGACCGCCACATTGCGCCGGGGCTGAATGCATATTTAAACCGCTATTTTACAGAGGTGTGCATGGAGTATCTCGGGCTGCTCGGTGTCGTTGGAAAGCTGCCGCTTCGGATTAAGAAGATGGGAACATGGATTGGGAAGGAGGGCAATATTGATATTATTGCCCAGAATGAAGTGCGCCAGAACATGGTGGGGATTTGCAACTGGGCGAAGCCCGAACTGACCGTGGAGATGTGCGCGGCGCTCTTTTCCACTATGGAGCGGGCAAAGATTAAGGCGGAGTATTATTTTCTGTTTTCCGCGAGGCGTTTTGCACCTGCCGTGCGGGAGATGGCGGAGCGGGATGAGAGGTTTGTACTGGTCGATATGAATGAATTATAAGTCTGGAGGAATGTATTTTGGCAAAGTCATTGATTATTACGGAGAAACCGAGCGTGGCACAGGAGTTTGCCAGAATCTTAAAGGTGTCCGGGCGCAGAGACGGATACATTGAGAATGAGACATACGTTATCACCTGGTGCGTGGGACATCTGGTGGAGATGGTATACCCGGAAGAATACGACGAGCGGTACAAAAAGTGGAGGCTGGAGGATCTTCCGTTTTTGCCGAAGGATTACAAATATAATGTGATACCGAACGTGAGCCGCCAGTATGATGTGGTACATCGGATGTTGCACCGGGAGGATATCACCACAGTCTACTGGGCGGGGGATGCCGGAAAAGAAGGACAGACGATCGAGGAGAATATCCGCAGGTTTGGTGGTGTGCGAAAAGGTATGCGGGAGCTTCGCGTGTGGATTGACTCGCAGACCGAGGAGGAGATTCTGCGGGGCATCCGGGAGGCGAAGGATATGTCAGAGTACGACAACCTTGCAAAGTCCGGCGTCATGCGAACCATTGAGGATTACGCGATGGGCATCAATTTTTCGCGCGCGATGTCTGTAAAATACGGGAAGCTGTTAAATGATGCGGCGGGCACAAAAAGCTACTCGGCAATCGCGGTGGGGCGCGTGATGACCTGTGTGCTCGGCATGGTGGTGATCCGGGAGCGTGTGATTCGGAATTTTGTGGAGACGCCGTTCTACCGTGTGATGGGGAGTTTCTTGCCCGCCTCGGAGGGCGCTGGAAATGATCTGCGCGCGGAAGGCGGAGGGGAAGAACATGATGGGATTCTGGAGCGGGGGATCGAGGCGGAATGGAAAGCTGTGGACGGCTCCAGGTATTTCGAGTCACCTCTCTTATATAAGGAGAATGGATTTAAGGAGCGGGAGAGTGCGGAAGCGTTGATTGGCGCGCTGGCTGGGAAGACGGCTGTGGTGGAGTCCATAGAGCAGAGTATTCAGAAAAAGCGCGCGCCTCTGCTCTTTAATCTTGCAGAATTGCAGGCGGAGTGCTCGAAACGCTTTAAAATCAGCCCGGATGAGACACTTCAGGCGGCGCAGGATCTCTACGAAAAAAAGCTGACGACTTATCCGAGAACGGATGCCAGAGTGCTCTCGACGGCAGTTGCGAAGGAGATTGTCAAAAATATTGGCGGGCTTCGAGATTATGAGCCGGTGAGGGGATTCGTGGAGCGCATCCAAAAGGAGGGCAGACACCGGAATATTGTGAAGACCCAGTACACAGATGACACGAAGATTACGGATCACTATGCCATCATTCCGACAGGGCAGCTCTCAGAACTTGTATCTTTAAGCGATTTGCAGCGCAGGGTTTACGATCTGATTGTGCGCAGATTTCTCAGTATTTTTTTTCCTCCAGCGGAGTATCAGACCGCCAAGCTGATGGTAAATGTGGATGGGGAGAAGTTGTTTACCTCAGCGAAAGCGCTGAAAAGCCCCGGTTATCTGGAGATTGCGGGAATCCCCAAAAAAACGCAAAAACAG
>CAJLGN010000110.1 GCA_905206195.1 uncultured Roseburia sp. | reverse complement strand
ATCATGAGCGGAATGTCATCCGCCTCAAACCCAAATTCGTAGGCCGCCTGCTGCATCATATCCCGGAACAGAAGCTTTGCCTTCTCCGTGCCGTACGCCAGCTCACTCAGCTTAATCTGGCGTTCTGCCAGATCCTCCCGCGTCAAGGTGCAGCGGATCTGGTTGTCGTTTACTTTTTCTATTTTCATAATATTATCACTTCCTTTTTATCCGGAAAACCTTGTAAACTGTACATCTATTATAAACAAATGCCCGATTGATGTAAAGTATACCTTTTCATTAAATCTTTCTAAACTCAGAACAATTGACAATATCCCATGATTTCATTGCCCTGCCACACAGGGAAATTTGTGAAAGATGTACAAAATTTCAAAAAATCATTGCAAAACTACATTGCTCATGATATAAACATATGCATGAGATGCGAATCTGCTACGCCATGAAAGGAGCGGAGCCTGCATAGAAGAATTTATCCTGTTCGGCAAATACCGGATTTTATCCACACTTGGTTCCGGCAATTTCGGTACCGTCTATCACGCTGAACATCTCAATCTGAAAGTTTATCGTGCCATCAAACGCATCCCCAAGACTCCGGCACGGGAATCTTTCTTCTCTCTGGAAGCTGACTTCCCAACCGAAGCAGCACTTCTAAAGAATCTTAATCACCCGGGAATCCCCCTCATATATGATATCGACGAGGATGAGGATTCTGTTTATATAATCGAAGAATTTATTGAGGGTGAATCACTGGAGACTTTCGCGCTCCATCAAGAGAACATTTCACAGGAACTGATCATACAATTGGGCATCCAGCTTTGTGATATACTGGATTATCTACATCATTTATCTCCATACCCTATCCTGTATCAGGATCTAAAACCAGAGCATATTATATTATGTGGAAATCAGCTCAAATTAATCGACTTTGGAATTGCTTCTTTTTTTACCGATTCTGGAAATCATTTCCAGTTGTACGGAACGGACGGATTTGCCGCCCCGGAAGCCTTGCACGGGCAGCCGACTGCGCCATCCTCCGATATCTATGGGCTGGGCAAAATATTGGAGTTCCTCGCCGATGCGGCAGATTCCAAATGTTCAAACCAGCTTTCACACATCATCAAATGCTCTACTGCCGCCGCGCCTGCCAAGCGTTATCAGACAGCCGGCGACATGAAATCCGCACTGCTTTGTGCACAACATCAACCGTACAGATATTCTTCGCATCTCATCAGAAATATAGCCGTGCTGGGAAGTAGACCCGGTGCCGGTTCCACGCACTTTGCCATATCGCTCGCCTCCACGCTTTCCAAATCGGGGATTCCAGCGATCTACCAGCCCTCGGACACAAGCGATACGCTCAGTGCCATCGCTCAATACAGACATACCGTAAAGGAACGTGAGGGCATATTCTATCACGGGCACTTTCGTGGAATGCCGGATTACGGGGACGGAATTTTTGTCTCTGTCTCTGAGGATGACTGCATCGTAATGGATTACGGCACGCATCCGGCCAGCATCGCTGACCTTGAGTCGGCAGACCTCATTTTTTTCATTTTGAGCGTCGCAGACTGGGACATCCAGTCATCGGTGTCTTGCGGAAAGCAGCTTTCACTGCTGCCACAGACAATCTTTATCTGCAACCACGGCAACAAAAAATCCGCCAGGCGCTGCGCCAGGATGCTGGACCATCGAGTTTACTGTTTTCCAAATGACGCGGATCCCTATCATGTTTCCGCCGAAAAAGAGCGGCTGATTTCTACCATTCTACACAGGAAAGGAGGAATAAAAAATTTTTGGCTTTGATCAAAACGGGACAAAAACCCACACGACTGTGGGGGTGCTCGGCTGTGACTCCGGCGTTGGGGTAACGCATCTGGCGCTCTCTTTATGCGGCTACTGCGCATCAAAGCGAAGGAAAAAAACTGCATTTCTTGAGATGCACACCAGGAGCGAAATTTCACAACTTGCACCGGAATCACAGTGTTTTCCTGCCGTGCACACACGTTCCAACGTTTCTGGCAGCGCGGACTTCTTCCGCATGCAGGGCGTGGACTATTACCCCCACGTATCCGCTGCGCGGATACCCACTCTGCTCAATCAAGGATATGATTACTTGATTTTAGATCTGGGATACTTAAATGAGGCGGATATCGCGGAATTTCTCCGCTGTGACCGCAAGCTGGTACTCGGCAGCCTTGCGCCGTGGAAGATCTGGAAATACGAAGCCTTTTTTCTTCAACTGCAAAGCTCAGTGAACCTTGGGGAAGGTTTTTGTTACCTTGTGCAAACGGGGAGCAGGAGGAATCTGCATCGTTTTTCCGGGAGTCATCGCGTCGCTATGGCAAATGTCCCTTTGATTCAAAACCCCTTTCGTATCGGAAAAGAGTTGTTCTCATTCTTTGAGACACTGCTCGCGGAGGTCTAGACTTCTTATCTGCCTGCCGGGGATCAGGCAGCGATACGCAGTATATATCACGAAACCGTAACTGGCGAATTTTTTGGTCATTTGATTACTTATGGGGGATGTCACATTGGAACACAAACATATGCAGCGCCTGTATCTGGAGCTTACTTCTCTGGAGAACAGGGGCATCACAATCTGGCTGGAGGGATATCCCAGTAATTCCAAAACCGTAACCAGCCAGCTGTGTGTAAACGAAGAGAGCAATTATATGCGAGATTATGTCTTTGATGAGGGGGTGTTAAAAGAGATTCATTTTGACAGAGTAAAAAAAGATTTATCGTAAATAAAAATTTTTAATGAAACTTGTAACCAAAGCAGGATGACTGAGCTCCTCAATGCCCGGTCATACTGTGATATACAGAAAACACATATTTGACAAAAAGAGGAAAACGAGGCTGCCACAAGTGGGCGGCCCCTTTTTCCGTCCACACTTTATACGACAAAACTCTGCTCCTTCTGCGGAAAACACTTTGAATTTGGCACTTTATATGCTACAATATGCACGTAAATGTCTCAGAAGAAGAAAGGGTTTTTTGCATGAAGAAAAAAGTTATTCCGGTTTTTGCCGCCGTTATCTTAATCATCATCGTATCACTTTTTATGCTGCTAGGGAAATTCATTGAAAAATATACACCTTCCAAGGAGAGGCAGGAGCTGACGGACTATTATGAGATGACCTCATCGGAGGATGTCGCTGTCATTTTTAATAATGAAGTCTTAAGTGTGCACGGAAGAATGATCGACGGTAATGTCTATTTGGATTACAATACTGTCCACGATCTGATCAACGCCCGTTTCTACTGGGATGCGAACGAGAATAAGCTGCTTTACACAACAGCTACAGATCTCATTCTTGCGGAGGCGGAAAGCACCTCATATTATGTCACGAAGACCTCCAACACTCTGGATCATCCGATTGTGAAGTTAAACGCCAACACTGCTTATATTGCAGTGGACTTTGTGAAACAGTATTCCGATTTTTCTTACGCGCTGTATGAATCTCCAAACCGCATCGTGATCACAAACCAGTGGGGGGATAAGTCAGTCGCATCCTCCAAGAAAAGCACCGAACTGCGCTATCAGGGAGGAATTAAAAGCCCGATCCTCATGGACGTGGAAAAAGGTCAGGAACTGACCGTCCTCGCGCCGGATGAGAAGTGGACGAAAGTTGCCACCGCCGACGGGATCATTGGCTATGTGAAGTCCAAATCTCTCGGAAACACTTCCACAAAGACACTTGTCAGCGACTATGTGCCAGAGGAGTTCACCCATATCCGAAAAAATTTCAAGATTAATCTCGGCTGGCATCAAGTCACAAACGCCACCGCCAACAACAATATTGCCAATGTGCTCCAGAGCACAAAGGGAATCAATGTCGTCTCCCCGACCTGGTTTTATTTAAAGGACACGAGCGGCAACATCGGTTCCCTCGCCAGCAGCGATTACGTCAATTACTGCCATCAGAACAACATTGAGGTCTGGGCTCTTGTGAGCAACTTTGGAGCGAGAGACCAAGGCATTGAAAACCCGAGCACGACAGAGGTTCTCACCTACACCTCGCGCAGGGAGAATCTGATCAATAATCTGATCTCGGCAGCAATCCAGTATAATCTGGACGGTATCAACGTCGACTTCGAGTCTCTGGACCCCTCCGTTGGTGATGCCTACGTGCAGTTTATCCGCGAGTTATCTTTAAAATGTGCAAACAATGGGATTGTGCTGTCTGTTGACAACTATGCTCCGACGGATTACACCGCATTTTATAATCGCGCGGAGCAGGCCGTCTTCGCGGATTACATCATGCTGATGGCTTACGATGAGCACTACTCCGGCTCCGAGGAGGCCGGCTCTGTCGCCTCCATCGGCTTCGTCAGCGAGGGTGTCGCAAACACTCTAAAGGAAGTCCCAGCAGAACAGCTCATTCTCGGAATGCCGTTCTACACCCGCGTCTGGAGCGAGACTCCAACCACCGCCGGGGAAGGAGAAAATACGGGCGAAGATACCGCGGATGACACCGTGGAATATACCGGTTACGAGCTTGGTGTCTACTCTGCCAGCATGAATGAGGTGCAGCGGCTCATCAGTACAAACGGCGCCGTGCCTGTGTGGTCCGAGGAAACTGCCCAGTATTATGTAGAATATATAAACGGTGGCGTGACCTATAAGATATGGGTGGAGGATGCCACCTCCCTGGAGGAAAAGCTAAAAGTCCTGCAGGCAAATCAGCTTGCCGGAGGCGCTTTCTGGAAACTTGGTCTGGAGAGCAGTAATGTCTGGGACACCGTCATCAAATATATCAATTAGTGCCGCGTCCCTGTGACAGCAACACTGTTCTAATTCCCGGAATTTGCGAATATCTTTATATGAGCAAATTTCCGGGAGTTTTTTATGAAGAAAAAAATGGAGCTTGCGATGGCGGTATGCCTTATACTGGCGGCATTTATTTTGGCGCGTCAGGGAGCCGTGCTTGTGCAGAGTGAAAAGGCCGTCTCAAAAAAGCTGTGTATCGTCATCGATGCCGGTCACGGAGGTTCCGACCCCGGCAAGGTGGGCGTAAACGGTGCTCTGGAAAAAGATATCAATCTTGCCCTCTCCCTCAAATTAAAGGAGCTTCTGGAACAAAAAGAGATCGATGTCGTCCTGACAAGAGATTCAGACACCGGGCTCTATCCAGCCGATGCCACCAACAAAAAAGCTTCGGATATGCAAAAACGCTGCCAGATTATCACCGAAACGAACCCCATCTTCACCGTGAGCCTCCATCAGAACAGCTACACGACTGCCGATGTGAAAGGCGCCCAGGTCTTTTTCTACGGGCAGTCTCCACAGGGCGAGAAACTTGCGACAATCCTGCAAGAAAGCCTGATCTCCCGGGTGGACCCAGAAAATCACCGGGTCGCCAAAGCAAATGAGAGTTACTATCTCCTAAAAAAAACACCCACACCTACAGTGATTGTAGAATGTGGGTTTTTGAGTAATCCAACCGAGGCGGAGCTTTTGCTGGACACCGACTACCAGAATAAACTTGCCCGCGCCATCTATATGGGGATTCTTGAATATCTGGAGTCAGAGTCTCTCCTATAACATCTCGCGAATCTGACGGATAAAGCTCTCCGCAATATGATAAAGTCTGGTCGTCTGTACCTGGTACTCCTCCGACTCCCGCTCTGCCGCCTCTGCGGAATGGCCCTGCACCTCGTACATCCTCATAGAAAACTGGTGCGTGTCCAGATCCAAAACGTGTGCGTAGCGAAGCTTTGTCTCCTCCGCCCCGCCGAGGCTTTCCGCGAG
>CAJLGN010000109.1 GCA_905206195.1 uncultured Roseburia sp. | reverse complement strand
CACAGTGGTCACAAAAACGAGCAGCAGTCATACGATTACCTGGGTGGATGTTGTCAGGTTTCCGTGAGAGGGGACATACGGCTTTTTAAAGAATTTCGTCTGCGCAGGCGGACGGCATTCTTGTGCAGAGCTCGGACGTTTTCTGGACAGATTCTGACATAAGAATTTCCTGTAGATAGATACCATGGTAATTGTAAGGATTGCCATGGTTTTTTTGTGTTCAAAAATATGTGTGGGAAGTTTGACATCGAGGGAGCAAAAGTTGGGAGGAGAGAGTTTTGAAGAAGTTGCATACTTATGTTGGGCGCTACTGGTACGGATACCTGTTTGCGATCTGTTCCATGGTGACGGCGATTGTTTTGGACATGATTTATCCAAAAATCACACAGAGAATTGTCGATGATGTAATTTTGGGCGGGGAGCTTACACTACTGACAGGGCTGCTTGCCGGAATTGTCATCGTCGGAATCGGGCGGTGTATTTTCGGGTATTGTAAGGAGTTTACATTTGATCTGCTGGCGTCGAAGATCGGCTCGCAGATGCGCAAGGATCTGTTCGACCATATCCAGACCTTGTCCATGCGCTATTTTCAGGAGACAAATACCGGGGAGCTGATGGCGCGGGTGAAAGACGATGTGGATAAAATCTGGAATGCGCTTGGATTTGTGGGGATGTTAGTCATAGAGGTGGTCATCCACATCAGCATGGTATTGTACTTCATGTTTACCATAAGCTGGAAATTGGCATTGCTGCCGCTTGTCACCATGATGGTCTGCGGTGTGGTGGCGATTGTCATGGAGCGGAAGCTGGATAAAATCTATGAGGATATCAGTGAGGAGAACGCAGTTTTGACCACGGTTGCGGAGGAGAATCTTGCGGGGGTGCGAACTGTGAAAGCGTTCGCGAGAGAAAAGCACGAGATACAGAAGTTTTTGTCCCACAATCAGCGCTACTATGAGCTGAATATACAGCAGGCGAAGGTGCTGACCCGGTATTATCCGATGTTTCAATTTGTGGGAAAAGCGCTCCCGGTCTGCACGGCGATCCTGGGTGGCGTCTTTGTCATGCGGGGGGAGATGACGCTCGGCGCACTCGTGGCGTTTGTGGAGTATAGCAGGAACTGCACCTGGCCGACAGAGATGCTGGGATGGTTGACAAATGATGTCTCAGCGGCGGGGGCATCCTACAAAAAAGTTCGAAAGATCTATGCGGAGGAGGCAGAAATAAAAGATGCCGAGGTACCCGTCTGCTTAGAAGGGGTGTCGGGGGACATCTGTTTTGATCATGTGTCCTTTGCAATCGGGGAAAAAGAGATTCTGCGGGACATCAACTTTTTGGTTCCCGCGGGGAAAACACTTGGCATCATGGGTGCGACCGGATCAGGGAAATCCTCCATCGTCAATCTGCTCCAGCGTTTTTATGATGTGACGGAGGGCGCGGTCAAGGTCGATGGCGTGGATGTGAGGGAGCTTCGTCTAAAGCAGCTAAGAAGCAATGTCTCCGTCGTTTTGCAGGATGTGTTCCTCTTCTCGGACACTATCGAGGAGAATATTCGCATGGGGCAGAGGGACAGCCTTCGGGCGGAGGAGATCCGGCTTGCGGCGGAGCACGCTAAGGCGCATGGGTTTATCGAGAAAATGGAGGAGCAGTACGACACGGTCATCGGGGAGCGGGGGGTAGGGCTCTCCGGCGGTCAGAAGCAGCGCATCAGCATCGCGCGGGCGCTCGCGAAGCGAAGCCCCATTCTTGTCCTGGACGATTCGACGTCGGCGCTCGATATGGAGACGGAGCACGAGATTCAAAGCACATTAAATGAGAGAAATGATACGACCAAGATCATTATCGCACACCGCATCTCGGCGGTCCGCCATGCGGATGAGATTATTTATCTTGATAATGGCGAGGTTGCGGAGCGGGGCACACACGAGGAGCTTTTGGAGCGGAGAGGGCTTTACCATGAGACTTATATGGCGCAGTATGGCGCGTTCCTAGCCGCCCAGAACAATGGGGCAGGTCAAGCCGGTGTAGCGCAGATGGCATGAGGCCGGAACAGTAAAAAATGAAAGAAAGGGGAGTTGTTGCATCATGGCAGTCAATTCTTATCGTGAAGATGAAATGATAGAAAACACCGATAAACGGAAGATTTTCCGGCGGCTGTTTGCTTATCTGTTAGAATACAAGATTATTCTGCTCGCCGTGCTTTTGTGCATGGGTGTGGCGGTTACAATCTCGCTGGTCAACCCGCTTTTGATTGAGGAGGCGATCGACCGCTATGTGGCGCAGTCCGATTTTCGGGGACTCGCCAGACTGGGCGTTTTTGCCCTGATTTTAAATATTATTTTTATCGTGATGGTCAAGGTGCGGATGTATGTGATGGCGCTGGTGTCGAACAAGATTTTGCTGCGCATCCGCCAGGATCTGTACGAGCATATTCAGACATTGTCGTTTTCTTTTTTTGACAGCAGACCGACCGGAAAAATTTTGGCGCGGATCATCGGGGACGTCAACTCTCTAAAGGATGTGCTGGTGAATGCGGTCACGACTTTGATACCGGAGTTTATCACGATCATCGGCGTTGTGGTCATCATGCTGGTGAAGGACTGGCGCCTTGCGCTGGCGGCGCTTTCCACAATTCCGCTCATGATGGTCAGCATCTGGTTTGTGCAGAAAGCATCCCACAAGCGCTGGCGGATTTTCCGCAAAAAGTCCTCGAACTTAAATGCCTGCGTGCACGAGGATATCGCCGGTATAGGCGTGGTGCAGAGCTTTGGTGCGGAGGGGGAGACGAGGGAGATTTTCGGAAAGCTTACAGATGAGCACCAGCAGGCCTTCGTCGGCGCAGTCCGATACGGGGATATGTTTGGACCTGTCATCGATTTTTGTTGGGGAATCGGGGCAATGATGCTCTATCTGATAGGCGTTCGTTTTCTCGGTTTTGAGATGGTGTCTGTCGGGTTGCTGGTGGCGTTTGGCACGTACATCAATATGTTTTGGACGCCGATTATGAATCTCAGTAATTTTTATAATAATCTGGTCACGAACCTGACGGCGGCGGAGCGCATTTTTGATATTCTGGACACCGAGGCGGATATTGCGGATGCGGCGCATGTGCAGGAGCTGCCGGATGTGCGGGGCGCTGTGACATTTTCCAATGTGAGCTTCACCTACGACAAGGGAACTCCTGCGGAGACGAAAGTGCTCTCAGATGTAAGTTTTTCGGTGAAGCCCGGTGAGACGGTTGCTCTGGTTGGACCGACCGGAGCCGGAAAGACCACGATCGTGAATCTAATCAGCCGCTTCTACGATATTGAGGAGGGTGTAATCGCAGTGGATGGGTATGACCTGACCAAAGTTTCCATCGAGAGTCTCAGGCGGCAGATGGGCGTCATGACGCAGGACAACTTTATTTTCCACGGGACGGTGCGGGAAAATATTTTGTACGGAAAGTTGGATGCGACCGAGGCGGAGATGGTTGCGGCGGCGCGGGCAGTGGGCGTCCACGATTTTATCATGCAGATGGAAAAGGGCTACGACACGGAACTAAAGGAGCACGGAGCAGGACTCTCTATCGGACAAAGACAGCTCATCGCGTTTGCGCGCACGATGGTGTCTGTGCCGAAGATCCTGATTCTGGACGAGGCGACCTCGAGCATTGACACGCACACGGAGCTGCTTGTGCAAAAGGGCATTGAGGCGCTTCTCTCCGGCCGAACGAGCTTCGTCATCGCACACCGCCTATCGACCATCCAGAACGCCGACCGCATCTTTGTCATCGATCAGGGCGGAATTTTAGAGCAGGGAAGTCCGGCGGAGCTGATGGAGAAAAAAGGCGCCTACTACAAGCTCTACATGGCACAGTTTGCGGGCATACAATGAGGCGGGAAAAGGAGCACAAAACGAGGAGAGGAAATGATGATCAAGTTCACGACAGACACAGAGGAAAAGGAAAGGATTGCGTCCAGTATTCTGAACCGATTGCCAGACTGGTTTGGTTTGCCGGACAGTACAAAAAAGTATATAGACGATAGTAGGAGTCTGCCATTTTGGGCATATTTTGAAGGGGAAGATCCCGTGGGATTTCTTGTGATGAAGGAAACGAGCAGCTACACCGCGGAGATTTACGTGATGGGCGTATTGAAAGAATGTCACCGCCGCGGAATCGGCACGCTGCTTTTCCGGGAGCTTGAGAAATATGCGAGGAAAAAGAACTATGAGTTTATTCAGGTTAAGACTGTGCAAAAGGGGCATTATGAGGAATATGACAGGACGAATACATTTTATGAGCGGCTTGGATTCCGCGAGATGGAGTGTTTTCCCGCGCTGTGGGACGAATGGAATCCGTGCCAGATTTATGTGAAGCATATTTGAGAGGAAAAGTCCACAATCTGCATTCATCAAAGGAACTGCTTCTGATTGCAACGGTGGATGGGAGGCGGGCAATTGTTCTCTGATGTCTGTGGGATCATATCAGCGCTATGGGGGAAAACGAAAGCTTTTGCGTTGCACAATATGTGGAAAAAGGAGAGAATTATGCTCAAAATATATGGAACGATGCTCTGTGAGGATTGTGTATCCTGCCTGGAGCAGTTGAGAAAAGAAAACATTGCATTTGAATTTTTGGAGTTTAGTGATAAATTGGATTATTTAAAGGAATTTCTAAAAATGCGGGATCAAAACAGTATTTTTGGCGCTGTGAGAGAGACTGAGGGGATTGGGATTCCATGTATCGTCACAGAGACAGGGGAAATCGTGTTGGATTGGGAAGCGTTTGTGCGGAAAAATCAGTGAAAATGTGGAAAACGGAAAGGGGATGCAAGAATAAATGAAACTGGCAGAAAAGAGTGCGGTGGAGGAAAAATGAACGAGAAAATTTATGAATTTGACGCGGAAATCAAAAAGGTGCCGGACATCAATGGAGCTTATATCGAATTTCCGTATGATGTCAAGGAGGAGTTTGGCAAGGGAAGGGTGAAGGTGCGCGCGGAATTTGACGGGGAGCCGTATGACGGGAGTCTTGTGCGCATGAAGACGCCGGGACACATTATCGGGCTGCGCAAGGACATCCGAGAAAAAATCGGCAAGCAGCCGGGGGATACGGTGCATGCCACCATTCGGGAGCGGGAATAAAAGAATCGTTCGGAAATGATTGCACAGAAAAACAGGCAAAAAGCGTAACGTTCGGGTAAACCGAGAAATTAGGAAGAGAAATCGAAAAGAAAGAGAATAGGTATGGCAGACAAAAAGACGATACTAGGGTATTTAAAACAATATCTCCCGGAATTTGAATTGCGCGACGGCGATGGGGACGCGGTTGGGGATATCTGGGATTTGATCACGGGAAATGAGGAGTTTCTTGCGAGCACACAAAACCACGGGCAGACGATGGAGGAGTGCGAGGCAATGCTTACGGCACGACCGCCGCAGGTGGCGGAGGAGAATAAGCATTTCCTGACCATTTACGGGGAGGGCGAATGCATCGCGCTGCTCGATTATCTGGAGTGCTACCCTGACCGGACGACGGTTTATCTGGGACTCCTTGTGGTGGAAAAATCCGTGCAGAACAGGGGAATCGGACGGGAGCTAAACGATGCGTTTATGCGCGCGGCGGCAAAGTGCGGCTATCGCGAGATACGACTCGGATGTTATGCGGCGAATGAGACCGGCTACCAGTTCTGGCGGAAGAATCGCTACATCGCCGAAAAAATCGTGGGTATTACTCCAGAAACTATTGATTTAAACACCAATCTTTTAATAACTTCAATTAC
>CAJLGN010000108.1 GCA_905206195.1 uncultured Roseburia sp. | reverse complement strand
ACCCACAATACGAATCACATCTGTACCTGCCCCACGGATATTTGCCCCCATACTGTTTAGGAAATTCGCAACATCCACAACATGCGGCTCCTTCGCTGCATTCTCTATGATCGTCTTTCCCTCCGCCATCGCCGCCGCCATCATAATATTGATTGTGGCTCCGACGGATACCTTATCGAGATAGATGTGCGTCCCCCTCAGCACTTCCGCAGACGCCATCACCAGCCCGTACCGTATATCTACATTTGCCCCGAGCGCCCGAAATCCCTTCATATGCAGATCAATAGGGCGACTTCCAATATCACATCCGCCCGGAAGCGCCACTTCCGCTCTTTTATACTTTCCAAGCAGCGCTCCGATCAGATAATAGGACGCTCGAATCTTGCGAATATATTCATTGTCAACATTCAGATCACGGATAAATGAACCATTAATCTTGACAGTGTGCGCATCCACACGCTCCACTTTCGCACCGATTTCCTGTATCGCATTGAGCAACACATTAATATCTCTGACGTTCGGGATATTTTCTATTGTAACGGTCTCATCCGTCATGATTGCTGCAGACAGGATAGCGAGCGCTGCATTCTTCGCGCCACCAATCTCCACCTCGCCAACCAGAGGATTACCGCCTTTGATCACATACTGTTCCATATCGCACCTCTATGAACACCTTCATACAAATACATAATTATAGTAGATATTATGCGTTTTTGTCAAGCAGTTCTTCCTTTTCCCTGTACAGATACCGCTTTTTATTATATCATATCCATCATTCTTCTGCAAACAGCGTCCTAATTTCCGATGTATTTGAGAGGGTTGACTGCCGAGCCGTTAACGTACAGCTCAAAATGCACATGAGGGCCTGTCGAGCGCCCCGTATTTCCGCTGAGCGCGACCGCCTCTCCCTGTTCAACCTTCTGTCCCACACGCACCAGGAGCTTGCTGTTGTGCGCGTACCTGGTCATTCTGCCGTCCGGATGGCTGATGACAACATTGTTGCCGTACCCGCTGTTGTAGGAGGCCTGGATCACCGTGCCTCCGCTGGATGCGTAGACAGTCGTTCCCACCGGGCACGCCCAGTCCACACCTTTGTGCATACGCCCCCACCGCGGGCCAAACCCCGATGAAAATCTGCCACCTGAGAGCGGTTTGATGTAGGTGGGCGGTATGATAGTCCCGCGCTCAATCACCGCCGCCTGCGATTCCACCATAACATTCTGCGCCACCAGCTCACGGCTCATCTCCATTCCGTTTTCATAGACTACGACGTCATTTCTCTCCCGGTGCCCGGCGCTTCCCTCCTCGTGCACGACCTCCTTCGTCGTATACCAGCCGTCATTTTCCATGATCACCGGATCTGCGGTGTAATCCTCCTCGTACACCTCTCCAACGGTGAGTCGGATTCTCAAATCCGGCTCTGGAACC
Source organism: uncultured Roseburia sp. (assembly GCA_905206195.1). Classification (GTDB taxonomy): domain Bacteria; phylum Bacillota; class Clostridia; order Lachnospirales; family Lachnospiraceae; genus Roseburia. The sequence goes on along the minus strand of CAJLGN010000108.1, from coordinate 4,346 downwards.
GCGATGATCAACTCCTGCCCTTCCCGGATCGCATCCGCATTCTTAAGTGCATTGAGTGAGACGATAGCATCCACAGTGGTATCGTGATCGAGTGCGATGACCGAAAGACAGTCTCCACTCTCTACTACATATATTTTATTCGATTCCTTTTCTTTTGTTACTTCAAGGATCTGCTCCTCGAGATCCGAAATCTCCGAGGCATCCACATAATTCTCATATACCTCAACTTTCTCGACAAATTCCATGTCGAGCAAGCCTGTCTGGTATCTTGCTTCCGGTGGATTGGCAACCGCGTATCCCATGACAGACGCCATCTGTGCAGTCACGCCCGAACTGAGAGATCCCTCATCCTTGTACCCCCTGGCGGATGCCATCTGCGCAGTCACGCCCGAACTCACGCCCCCAGTATCCGCCGTCTCCGAAATAGCCGTCTCGCGGCGGTCCGAATCCACAGCTGCGAGCACCGCGGTCAGCATACCACTCACGTGTGACCCGTTCCCGTAGACAGTCGTCTCATACTCCCCCAGTTCGTCCGAGGGTTCTTTTACCCGATTCAAAAAAGTCCTGACCTCATCGAGCGATGTGAAATTGGCGCGATAACCGTCGATCGCCACTGTGTAGACGCGCTCTCTGCTCGAGGCAGTCTCCGCGTCTATGACCCCTCTCATGGCATCCTTTAACTCTCTCTCAGACAGAAGGTTGCGAAACAGCTCGCGCTCTGTCCCACTCTCAACTGAAACATCCATGTAAAATCGTTCCCCGCGCTCTAAGGACAGCTCCCTTCTCGCCTCCCGGAAAGCAGATTTTACGTCCACCTGCTCCGCCGTGTAGCCCACAAAACTGCCATTGACACTGACCGCCTGATAATTCTGTCCGATTCCAACCTTCTGTGAGACGCAAAAAAGCAGTGCGAGCACCCCTGACGCACCCACCACTGCTGCCTGTATAATTCTCTTTTTCGTAAACTCTACTTTTTTCATTGAAAATTTTCCTTCAACTCGATAATCTTCTCGATCGTCTGCTCCACGTTCAATCGGTACACATCCACCGTGATATCCGCGTATTTCTCGTATAAAGGTATTCGCTCCGCGTAAAGTTCACGGAGGGTCTGTCCATCCTTTAAGACGACACCCCTTCCCTTGATATCCCGCAGTCGGCGGCTCAATTCCTGGCAGGGAAGCTTCAGGTACAACACCGTGCCAATCTCCTTTAGATGCATCATGGCCTCCCTGCCGTAGACCACGCTCCCACCAGTGGCAATGACCGCGCGCTCCGCTTCCAGCTCACAGTTGATTCGATTCTCCACCTCAAGGAACCCCTCGACTCCAGCTTCTTCTATAATCTCACGCAGCAGCTTTCCCTCTTTTTCCTGAATCACAAGATCTGCATCCACAAAGCGATACCCGAGTAACTTTGCAAGCACGACTCCAACCGTGCTCTTCCCGACGCCCGGCATACCGATCAAAACGATATTCTTCTTTCCCATAACTATCTTCCTACAGGGTGGCTCCAGGAATCCTCCTGGACGCCCCCCCCTCATTCGGTCTACTGCTCCGTTGGCTCCATCTGCTCCGTGCCGGCTCCCACCGCCTCCGTGCTCTGCACAACGGTGGTGAACAGATTGTCGAAGGTCACTTTTCCCCAGACCTTTGTGTCGACATCCCATGTGTGCCCCTCTTTCCAGCCTGCCAATACCTCGTCGTAGCGCGCGTTCTCCCGGTCACTTATGATGGTCTGCCTCGTCTGCTCCGTTGCCGCTGTATCGGTCTTGGCATCCAGGCGCACCACATAATAATCGTTCTCCGTGTCAATCACGCCGGAGAGTCCGCCTTCTTCCAATCCACGCAACGCGTCCAGCACCGCCGCGTCCACCTTCTCATCTGCCGCGGTAAATGTCCCGCTGCTGACTGTGTACCCGTACTGCTCGGCCGCAGTCTCAAAATTCCCTTCCTTCGCCGACGCAGCAAATGCCTCCACCGTTCCGGCAAGCTCGCCCAATTCCTCCTGCGTATACTCCACAGAATTCCCCTCTGCGTCCTTGTAGGTCTTCTTTGATACGCGCGCGTAACTGTACGCGCCGGTATTTGCCTCCTCATCGCTCACATCCCGGTCGACGTCCGCAATGATCGCACTGCGCATTTTCTTCTGAATCGTCATGAGAGTCAGATACTCTTCCACCGTTGCCTGATCTGCGCCGAGCGCCCCCAGAGCCTCCTCGGTGTTGGAATTCAGAAATGCAGAAGTCGCGTCCGCGATCACACGCTTCTCATCCTCCGATAAGTCTACACTATAGTCTGCCATATGTGCCTTGAGCGTGTATATATCGAACAGCGACTGCATGACACTCTCCTTGGTCGTGTCCGCCATCGTCGTTCCATTTCCATATAGATCGGACGACCACACCTCAGCCCCGAAATATGCCACATAAAAATCATCGACGCCAGCCTGCTGCAATCGCGCCGCAAAGTTTGCAACTCCGAGCGAAACCTCGGTCCCATCGAGTGTGGCCACCACTGCGTTTTTATCGATTTCACCGCATCCTGTCAACACGGATGCCGCCATAACGCCGCTCAAAAGTAATGCGGCAATTTTCCCTGTCCTCATCGTTATCCTCCCATTTTAACCCGAAAGCGCCAGGTCGCAGTCTCTGCCGCCTGCACATCCCCGGACAATTACCTGCTTATTATAGTGCTTTTCCGAAAAAGGCGCAACTGATTTCCTGTTTTTGACAGTGTTTCCTTGCCCAATCCGCCCGCAAACTGAATTTCACTGCGCTATTTTTCCACAGTTTTCCCCGGCTCGCGCTGTTCCCGCACCGGCAAAAGTGACTGCGCGGACACTAAAAAACGCTCGAGCGTCCCGAGTACATCCACCTTTTTTTCCCTGGAATTTTTTCTCAGAAAATACGTGAAATACGGGGCTTTGACATCCGCCGTGAACTTCAGGTTCGTCCCGTAGGCCGCCGCAAATTCCGGAATCTTTGCCACGTCGATGCGTGCTTTTTCATATAGGATGAACTTTAATGTATCCCCTTTCTGCGCCACATCTGTAAAATATGCCCGGTGCGCCAGGGATTTAATTTTTGCGATGTAGAGCAGATTCTCCACAGATCTCGGCGGATCCCCAAAGCGGTCAATCAACTCCTCAAGCATCTCCTCGCTCTCCTCCTCGGTCTCAATCCCGGCAATTCGCTTGTAGATATCCAGCTTCTGGAACTCGTTCGGGATATAGCCCATCGGGATGTAAGCATCGATGTCGATGTCGATGGAGGTGTCAAATCGCTCCTCCACAGCAATTCCTTTCGCCTCCTTCACCGCTTCGTTTAGCATCTTACAGTAGAGATCATACCCCACCGCCTCCATGTGCCCGTGCTGCCTTGCGCCGAGCAGATTGCCCGCCCCGCGGATCTCCAGATCCCGCATCGCGATCTTAAAGCCGCTGCCAAGCTCCGTGTACTCTCGGATCGCCGACAGACGCTTCTCTGCGATCTCTTTTAGCATTTTATCGCGCTTGTACATGAGAAATGCATACGCGGTTCGATTTGACCTCCCGACGCGCCCGCGCAACTGATACAGCTGGGATAGCCCCATGTTGTCCGCATCGTGGATAATCATGGTATTTACGTTCGAGATGTCAAGCCCCGTCTCGATGATTGTGGTCGAGACCAAAACGTCAATCTCCCCATTGATAAACCGGTACATGATATCCTCAAGCTCGGTCTCCTTCATCTGCCCGTGCGCGTAGGCGACAACCGCCTCGGGCACAAGCTCGCCGATCTTCACCGCGACATCCCCGATCTCGCGGACACGGTTGTACACATAATATGCCTGTCCGCCCCGCGCGAGTTCGCGCGAGATCGCCTCACGAACCAGCTCCTCATTGTACTCCATGACGTAAGTCTGAATCGGCAGGCGATCCATCGGCGGCTCCTCGAGCACACTCATATCCCGAATCCCAATGAGGCTCATGTGCAGTGTCCGCGGAATCGGAGTCGCCGTCAGCGTGAGCACATCGATATTCGTCTTCAGCTGCTTGATCTTCTCCTTATGTGCAACGCCAAACCGCTGCTCCTCATCGATGATCAGCAGACCCAGATCTCTGTAGGCAACATCCTTTGACAGAAGGCGGTGCGTGCCGATGATAATATCCACACTCCCCTTTTTAAGCCCCTCCACCGTCTTTTTCTGCTCCCCGCTGCTCCGAAAACGACAGAGCAAATCAACATTCACCGGAAAGTCCTTCATGCGCTGCACAAAATTGTTATAGTGCTGCTGTGCCAGGATGGTCGTCGGCACCAGAAATGCCACCTGCTTGCCGTCCTGCACCGCCTTAAACGCCGCCCGGAT
>CAJLGN010000107.1 GCA_905206195.1 uncultured Roseburia sp. | reverse complement strand
CTGATCGTCGACGATTTTCTGGCAAATGGGGAGGCTGCCACCGGCGCCGTTCGCCTGCTTCGCCTGGCACACGCCACGGTAGCCGGCATCGGCATATTGATTGAGAAGTCTTTTCAACCTGGTCGTGAGAAGCTTGTAAAGCAGGGACACGATGTGTGCTCTCTTGCCAGAGTTGGAAAGTTAGACACTGGATGCATTGAGTTTCTTCCAGCGGATATATAAAAAAGAGACTGTTACAATCTGTAACAGTCTCTTTTTTATATCCTACGGATAGTAAATAAAATTCGTGCGGTAAACGCCGCTGTCCAACCCCGTCTTATCATTTATGACCAGCACTGAAAGTATATTATTGCCGGTCGGTATCTCAATCGGCTCCTCATATTTTGCAGAATTTTCTGTCGGATCTGTCTCATCCCACGTGTAGTAGATGCTGCAATCCTCCGCCGCCTCTATGGTCACGCGCGTTTCATTTCCAATTCTACCTCCGTCCGGCGTCACAGTGGCGTACTCCGGTGGAACTATGTTGATCACGTAGGTAGCGGTAGCAACTTCACTGCTGATTCCCCTGTCGTTGACGCAGACTGCCGACACGGTATATTCGCCGCTTTCCTCCAGCGGTATTCCCTTGTCCGGATCGTAGAGAATTCCGTTTTTGGCATCTGGCACAGTCTCATCCAGCGTATAGTAAATATCGAATTCCTCCACAGAGAAAAGCGTTACCTCCAGGTATTCTTCATACTCTCCCTCATTCGGCGACAGCACGGGAGGCGCGACGATGTAGTCCTGAAAAAGCTCCAGAATTGCGGTCTCCGTGACACCGGATGCAAGCTCCACAATACTCTCGTAGTCCTTGGCCTCCTCGTAAATGCGAATCAAATTCCGATATGCCGTCTCATTTGTATGATCGGTTTCAATCGCTTCCATCAAAAGTACCTTCGCCGAATCATAATCCTTCTGCTCCATATAAATATCCGCCATCGCAAGACGCACGGCAGTATCCTCAGACTTTAAAGATAACGCCCTCCGATAGTAATGGAGTGCCTCTTTATAATTCTTATCCACGGCCTCCTGCCTTGCCATCTCCACCTGATAGTCATAAGAATTTGCATTTTTGCGATTGATTGTTAGCTTGATCAAAATGCCCGCGATGATCGCCGCAAGCAGGATACAGCACACGACGATGATCGGAATCTTGCTGCTCATCTGCTTTTTACCTGATTTTCGGGACTTCTCAGGCGGTGTCTGTCCCAGCTTTTTCTCCGGCGCTGTCTCTGGATGTTGCCGTTTTGTGGGCTGTTTTCTGTTCTCCTGATTCTCCTCCCTCAAAAGAGAACGCAGGTAATCATCCTCCAACATACTATAATCCGGCGAAATCTGAGCCTCATTGCCGCACACAGAACAGTAGATGCATCCCTCTTTTAGTTCCGCTCCACACTTCATACACTTCATATGAAAATATCCTCTCTCATACTACATTGATATCGCTTCCACACAGTTATTCATCAGCATTGCGATCGTCATAGGACCAACCCCACCGGGAACCGGCGTAATCGCCGCAGTATGCGCAGCGACCTCATCATACTTCACATCCCCGCACAGCTTGTTGTCCGCACCCCGGTGGATTCCAACATCAATCACGACTGCCCCTTCTTTGACATATTCCGCTGTGATAAACTGCGGCTTGCCGATCGCCACGATCAAGATATCCGCTGTTTTGCAGATTTCCTTTAGATCGCGTGTCTTGGAATGCGCGACGGTGACGGTCGCATTCTCCCGGAGCATCAGAAGCGCCATCGGCTTGCCGACGATGTTGCTGCGTCCAATCACGACGCAGTTCTTTCCCGCAATCTCAATCTCCGAGCGCTTTAAAAGCTCTATAATACCGGCCGGTGTACAGGATACAAACCCCTGCTCTCCGATCACGAGCTTACCGACGTTTTCTGGGTGGAAACCGTCAACATCTTTCTGCGGCGCAATTGCCTGGATGATCCTGTCCTCATTGATATGCCGAGGAAGCGGCAACTGGACCAGGATCCCACTGACCGCATCATCGCCGTTTAGCTTATCGATCAGCGCGAGAAGCTCCTGCTCCGTCGTTGTCTCCGAGAGTTCATAGGACTGGGAGTGAATACCGATATAGGCGCACGCCTTTTTCTTGTTATTCACGTAGACCGTTGACGCCGGGTCACTGCCAACCTGAATGACCACCAGGGTTGCCTCCTTTCCCTCCCCCCTTAATAGGGCTACCTTTTTCTTCAATTCATCCTTGATCTCCGCAGAGATTTTTTTGCCGTCGATGATCTGTGTCATAATTTCCACCTTTCTGTATATCCAGAATTTTTTGCCCTGCAATCTTCCACTTTCCACTTGAAATACTAAAACAAACCGGTGATGACTCCGGTGTCGTCCACATCAATCCCGTATGCCGCCGGGGCTTTCGGAAGCCCTGGCATCGTCATAATCGCGCCGGTCACCGCCACGACAAACCCAGCTCCAGCCGACACGTACACCTCCCGCACATGCACGGTAAAACCGCTCGGGCGTCCAAGCTTCGTCTGATCGTCCGATAAGGAATACTGGGTCTTTGCCATACAGACGGGAAAATCTGACATCCCCATCTCTGCGATTTTCTTTAATTCTTTGGCCGCTGCTGGCGCGTAGGTCACACCGTCCGCGCCATAAATTTCTTTCGCGATCGTCAATATCTTCTCCTCAAGTGCCAGCTCATCCGCATACAGGGGATGGAAGTGACTCTCTTTTTTCTCTATGGTCGAAAGCACCTGTTCCGCCAGTGCAATTCCACCTTCCCCGCCCTTTTCCCACACCTCAGACAGTGCAAAAGAGCACCCTTTCGCAAGGCAGAACTTTTCGACAAAGTCTTTCTCCGCCTTTGTGTCCGTGGCGAAGGAATTGAGCGTAACGATCACAGGAACACCATATTTTTGCAAATTCTCAATGTGCTTCTCCAGATTGACGACGCCCTTTTCCAGCGCCTTTTGGTTCTCCACTCCAAGATCTGCTTTCGCGACACCCCCATTGTATTTGAGCGCCCGAATGGTCGCGACGAGCACGACTGCATCCGGCTTAAGTCCAGCTTTCCTGCACTTAATGTCAAAGAACTTCTCAGCGCCCAAATCCGCTCCAAATCCAGCCTCCGTAATGACATAGTCAGCCAACTTTAGCGCCGTCTTTGTCGCCCGGACGCTGTTGCAGCCGTGCGCGATGTTCGCGAAAGGACCCCCGTGCACGATCGCCGGCGTGTGCTCCAAAGTCTGAATCAGATTTGGCTTTAAGGCGTCCTTCAACAGCGCCGCCATCGCGCCGGTCGCCTTTAAATCCTCCGCTGTCACGGGCTTTCCCTCATAATTATATGCCACAATGATACGTCCGAGTCTGCGCTTTAAGTCACACATATCATCCGCAAGACATAAAATTGCCATAATTTCGGAGGCCACTGTGATGACAAAGTGATCCTCCCGCACCGTGCCGTCCATCTTGCTGCCGAGTCCCACAACGATATTGCGCAGCACGCGGTCGTTCATGTCCATGCACCGCCTCCAAATAATCTGCCTCGGATCGATACCAAGTTCATTTCCCTGCTGGATATGATTGTCGAGAAGCGCAGATAAGAGATTGTTGGCGGAGGTGATCGCATGGAAATCACCAGTAAAGTGGAGATTTAAATCCTCCATCGGCACAACCTGCGCATATCCGCCGCCCGCCGCCCCTCCTTTGATACCAAAGCAGGGTCCAAGAGATGGTTCGCGCAGTGCGATGACCGCTTTTTTCCCCAGTTTGCCAAACGCCTGCCCGAGCCCGACACTCGTGGTCGTCTTGCCCTCCCCCGCGGGAGTCGGATTGATAGCTGTCACAAGAATCAGCTTTCCGTCCGCCGCGTCCTTCACCCGGTGCATCAGCTCATCTGATAATTTTGCCTTGTACTTTCCGTAAAGTTCCAGTTCATCCTCCGCAATCTCAAGTCTTGCAGCCACCTCGGTGATCGGAAGCAGTCTGGCTTCCTGTGCGATCTCGATATCACTCTTCATACTCAACCTCTTTTCTGCCGCTCTGTGCACGGCAATTTGCTCTATAAAACCTCCGCTCAGCAATCTCTCCGCCGCAGAGCCCCTCTTTTCCTACAGATAGTCTTCCTTGTACTGCTCAAACTGCTCGGGTGACATTAGGACGCGCCTCGGCTTGGTTCCCTCCTCCGGTCCCACAATACCGGCCTCCTCCAGCTGATCCATAATTCTGGCCGCACGGTTAAATCCAATCTTAAAATAGCGCTGCAGCATGCCGATCGAGCCTTTTTCCTTCTCGATCAAAAGGCTGGCCGCCTCCGCAAAATATGCATCTCTGCCATCCCCCACACCTGAGCCGGAATCGATTCCAACGGTGGTTCCCCCCGCATCCATGCTGTTCATTTTTTCCTCCACCTTGGCGTTGTAGCTTCCAAAACTGTTGTTCTCCTTCAGGAATCCGACGACGTCCGAGACCTCTTTATCCGAGACGAACGCTCCCTGCACGCGGACCGGCTTCGGAACACCCTGGGGGTTAAAGAGCATATCCCCCTTTCCAAGTAACTTCTCCGCTCCATTCATATCCAAAATCGTCCTGGAATCGATCCCCGATGTCACCGCAAACGCGATGCGGCTCGGCATATTCGCCTTGATCAGGCCGGTTATGACATTCACGGACGGGCGCTGGGTGGCGATGATCAGATGGATGCCGCAGGCGCGCGCGAGCTGCGCCAGACGGCAGATTGCCTCCTCCACATCTCCGGGGGCGACCATCATGAGATCTGCAAGCTCGTCCACGATAATCACAATCTGCGGCAATTTTTCTGGCTTCGGGTCCCCCTCGATTGTCGGGAGTGCGTCAATCTTTGCATTGTAACCCTTCAGATCGCGCACCCCGACCTCCGCGAACTTCTGATAGCGCTCCGTCATCTCAGCCACCGCCCAGTGCAGGGCTCCTGCCGCCTTCTTCGGATCGGTCACCACGGGAATCATCAAGTGCGGAATACCGTTGTAGACACTCAATTCCACGACCTTTGGATCAACCAAAATGAGCTTGACATCGCGCGGATTCGCCTTGTAAATCATACTCATAATAATCGTATTGATGCACACTGATTTACCGGATCCGGTGGAACCTGCAATCAGAAGATGCGGCATCTTGGCGATGTCTGCCACTGTGACTTTTCCAGCAATATCTTTTCCCACACAGAAGGAGATGTTCGAGGTATGTTCCTTAAATTCTCCCGACTCCACCAGCTCCCGGAAGGATACCATGACATTCTCCTTGTTCGGAACCTCGATGCCAATGGCCGCCTTTCCTGGAATCGGGGCCTCAATTCGGATGTCTGCCGCCGCGAGATTCAGCTTGATATCGTCTGCCAGATTCACGATCTTACTGACCTTAACCCCCATCTCCGGCTGGAGTTCATAGCGCGTCACCGCAGGTCCACAGCTGATGTTCGTGATGGTCACACTGACGCCGAAATTCTTTAGCGTCTGCTGGAGTTTCATCGCAGTTTCCTGTAGATGCTGCCTGGAATCGCCCGCCTTGTTTGGCGCTTTCGCAAGCAGATCTATCGGTGGAAACACATACGGCTGCTCCTCGGCACTGCCAAGTCGAATCTCGCTCTCGATGTCCGAGACATTGTCCGCAATCTGCTCGGTTCTCTGCTTCTCATTCCTATGGATTCTATGTACATCACTCCCAGCCACAGGATCCGGCACGCCCTCTTGCGGTCTGGCCATGGCGGCTTCCCGCGGCGCTGCAGGCTCTTGCGTCACATAACCTACCTGGGGG
>CAJLGN010000106.1 GCA_905206195.1 uncultured Roseburia sp. | reverse complement strand
TTAAAAATTGGATTTGCCTGTATCAACATATACTCCCCTCCCTACTTTGTACCATCAAAGAAATTGGTCATCCAGCTCTCTGTCTCAAACAAAAAGAATTGCTCCGGTCCCGCCATAAGCCTCTCCTCTTTTCTTAAGATCGGGACGACCAGAAAGCCCCAGCGCTCCTCATCTGCCAGAACAAAGGAGCGCAGCTCCTTATTCACAATAGAATCCACATCATCCTGGGCGATTGTTCCTCCGTATTTCTCCACAATATCCTCCGCCTCCACAATCTGAAACTGACTGGAGTCAAAGGAACAGTTGTATTTGTGTCGGATGCGGTGATTTGTATCCTTTAAATAAAGTTGCAATGTGAGGTCCGTCATATTTCTGGCGATATAACCCCATGTCTTTGTCCGGTTCAGGCTGTGGATCAGTGTCCGCTCCTCCCCCGTGTGGGTCACTGCTGTCACAAGGTATGGGAAGGCGGGCTGTTCATTGGATATCTCAATATCTGCATATCCATACTTTTTATCCTTGAGATACTTGACTGCCCCATTTAAGCACATCAGCTTCAGTTCATATCCCTCAGCCAGCGACTTATTTCTGCGCGAGGACTCAATGATCCTTCCCGGAATAAATTCCTTTAGCGCCTCCCGGAACAAATCGATTTTACAGGACTGTCCGGTGAGACGCATGATGGTGTATTCCTGCAGCTCCCCACTCTCATAGGGCGATTCGATAAACTGTCGGATGATACCATAAATATCGCCCTGCAGCAGCCTGTTTATCTGTTGGATACTGATATAGACAGTTGGGATATCCTTCAGCACTGTAAGCTGATCGCCTTCCCAGACAGAAAGCTTAAACCGGTCTGCCAGAAGACACCGGGTTGCCGTCTCCTGGATTTCAATGCTGGATATGGCAATCCTCAAGTCATCTCCCTTTCCGTAGAAAATATTTTTTACTTGCTCCGCCAGGTGAAACAGAAAATAAAAATTATTTTTTACCGCAAAGTACTCGCTGTTGCTCCTGTGCTCATATTCCTTAAATCGGGTGGGAACGACCGTCTCGGCCCTCTGGTATGCTTCGTCCAAGAGATGGTAGAGCGCATCTATGCCCTCCTCATCCACGCTTCGGAAAATATCCGTCCCAAACGCATCTATGATCTCCCCCGGTGTACCGTTGGGGTCTTGTGCAGCGCCAAGCTCTCCTGCCAACGCGATTTTTAAAAACTCCATGATGCGAAAGGTCAAGTTGTTTCCCCCGAAATCCGTGTTTCCATTCTCATAGGCCGTGGCTATGCGGATGCGGTAGGAAACCCTCTGATTCTGGATGGTGAAACGGCAGGAGGACAAGTCTGTGGTCCCTCCCCCGCAGTCGATAATCAGCGCCCTCTGCTGCTCTTGATTGTGATAGCGGTTCTGTGCAATCATCTCAGAGATAGAGTTGTAAAGCACCGCCACGCCCTCATCCAGCATATCCTCCTCCTCGATGCGGTACTCTGGCAGAATCTCTTTATAAAGCCTCACAAACAGGCGCTTTTGCTTTACCGGGGCCGAAATATGGAGACTTGCAAATCTACATTTGAACCGCTGCGTGGCGCAGGAGATCACATGGGTAAGAAACGCCCTGATGATTTCTTTGCGTTTTACAAAACGGCGGTGTCCGCCTCGATCTACCAACTCCTCCTCTTTTTCTGGGTCGCTGATCCACCGTTTGACGTCATAGAAAACACAGAACCCCTCATCGATATAGCTCATGTGAAACAGCCGGTTTGCCTGATGCCCAAACACATACTGTATATTGTCTCCCTCAATATTGGTGACACCCACAACGGACGGAAAAACAGGCGTTGCCTCCCCGTCTTCCTTTGTGTACATGACATAATTGACATCATTCACCCGCAGGCTCTCCTTCACCGGGTCCCCTGTCAGGCGGTCTATGTAGCTGGAGTCCAGATAGGTCCCTGCGGTTGTATTTGTGGTTCCAAAATCAATGGCCAGCGGCATATTGCTCTCAAAGAGCTCCCTCACCTGAAAATCCATAACGGGAACCCTGTAAAAGTGCAGATGCTCCGGCAGCACGTCAAAACTCTCCTGGTAAAGCTGATACATCCAGTCCGACTGCACCCGATCCATACAGTAGAGCTGATAGCTTTTTACCGTTGATTCCCTGCATGAGAGCTCCGCCGATTTCACCAGGTAAAGCCGATCTTTTTTTCCTTTCCACTGCCGGATCTGAAAAATAGCGCAGATCTCACCTCCGCTCACTAAGAACGCATTGGTGTCTACAATCTCAGGCTGATAGCCAATGGTAAATCCATCAAAAAAATCAATCGAAATCCCATGATAGGCTATAATTTTTGCACACCCTTTCACCGGATACGGCTGTTCATAAATACGGGCGGTCCCAAGCAGGTCTTCGAGGCGTCTGAGCCCTTGGGGGTGATCCTCTTTGATAAACAGGTGCTCTTTTCTGCCGCGGAAGCGGAGGATCTGACGGATCAATTCATCTTTATCGAGGGGGGATTGTATCCCGTTGATAATCTTCTCTCTCCAGCAGATATCGCGCAGCTGGAAGGTTGTCATCAACTCGAGCTCCTCCCTCCCGTAATAGCATGGCTCCTCTTTTTTGACAGAATCCTGTTTAAGTATATAGGTGTATTTATCCATGGATTTCCTCCTCAGTATAATGCGATCTCGTCGATCTTCATTGCGGCCTCGATGCCGATAATGCCGACGTGATATTCCCAGAATACCCGAAGCTGATAGCTGATGGGCAGAAAAATATCCCGCACAAAGCCGAGTGCCTCCTGCAGCGGCTCTGTTTTGGAATTCTTCAGATAGAGCAAAAGCTGCTTCTTATTCTCCCGAACCTGATACAGTATGGCATCCGGAAAAAGAACTAACAGGGAGCGCCGGAAAATGCGCAGAGATGAGCCGGTCTGCATCTGTGTCAGCACCAATGCGGCCAGACGGCTCTGTCTGCGGCTTTCTATGCAGGAGAACCGCTCTGCGCCCCTTCTCCAGAAAGCCCCGTTTTTCAATTCCTCCAGCAGCCTTCGGATATACATATCCCGCTTTGTCATTCCGTATCTCAAGTCGGTGTACAAGAGTGTGTGCAGGGCTGCATCTATCAGATATTTCTGGAACTCTGCCAGTTCGCGCTCCCCCCGGACCCCCTCCTCGTGCACGGTCTTGCCGAGGATATCCTGAAAAATATCTGCATACCGATACAAAAGATTCAGCTCAATCACATCGGTGTCAATCCGGTTTTCATTCAGGCAGGAAAATGCCTGCTCAAAAAAAGGGCTGTATTCTTCTGCCTGCACAAAAAGCAGTTCCTCTTCCTTTTTTCCCTGCTCTCCCGCCCGAATCACCATATCCCACAAAAAATTCATCTGACGCCCCCTCCTGACTCCACCAGCTGGCCGACACAGTAGTATTCCGGAAAGAGTTTCTGTGCCTGTGTGACCAGAAAACTCATGATATCCTCGTTCAGATAATTTTCCGGATCGACTGGCGCAAAATCAATCACCAGCGCCTGTCTTGCATTTCCCACACGCAGTTCATCCTGCATGAAGCCGTCCATATTATAGCTGCACATTGCGCAGTCCGACGGCACATCACTCTGCACGCAGGCATCTTGAAACACCACATAATCCTGATACGCAAAGGACTCTAGCAGACGAGCCAGCTCCCCCTTTGTCTTTATACTTCTTTTGAACATCTCTGTGATACTTCCGGCAAAGCTGTCCTTATGCTGATTCGACAAAACTGGATAAGGATAATTTTCCGTTCCTCTTTGCCGATTCACCTGGTAAAGAATCCATTCATAGGGTATATCCACGGGGCAGGTAATAAAAATGTCTCCATTCTGCCTGCGGATATTGGTAATCTCCGCCTCCGTGTTCCGGATCAGGTATTCACATCCCTGCTTCAGCCGGTGGGAAAAAATCTGATGTTCAAAATTTATTTTGTCTGTACTTGGATTTGGGTAAGTGCTGGTCTTTTCTGCCATTGGTGAGAGATTCCACAGCGGTACCATATCATACCGGATATGCGCCTCGTACTCCTCAAAGTCAATTCGAATCTCCATGATTTCCTCCTCCTGCAAAGGCTCTGCCAGACAGAGGTACACATCCAGCATTTTTGCCAGATAGGCCGTGCAGACCGTAGACCACGGCTGGTAATTCAATCCGAAAATATCATACAGCTCTTTGATCAACTCCATGTATTCCGTATTCTGCTCCACCCGAAACTTTGCCGCGCACTCCCGATTGCGCGTCTTAATCACGCCCCCAAATGTCCTGTCGCTGTGGAGGAGCTGATAGATGACAGATGCCTGTTTTTCCAGATAAACGGTATACAGCTTCAGCTCCCTTTTTTCTTTCAATGCCGTCTTCACCTCTGCAAAAGAAATCTCTGTCTTGTCCGTGTCACACGCTGCCATAGGGTACAAAAATGTATCGGTTGCATCATAGTGGGTCCGGTCTGTCAGAGAAATATGAATGGCAAATTCTTTCTGCTCAGGACTATATTCATTTAATATTCTCTCCTCCAGCTTCTGATAAGCATTTTTATTATACTCATACAGCTCCAACAACAGATTTCCCACTATCTCCTTGTAGGCAGCACGATCCTCCAGCTGTGTGATTTCCAGCATTCTTTTCCTTATATATTCCTTCATATCAAATTCACTCGGATGCATCATGTAACACCTTCCCTTTCTCTTTTCGAGAGCTTCCTGCCATTTTATCCCCGCGCTTCTCCCACTTCCTACCCCTGGGACCCCGACTGTTTGATGTCCAGCGCCTCCAGCCTGCGCTCCACCTCAGCCACCTTTTCATCCTCCTTCAAGGATGCATAAATATCCTTTGCCAGAAGACAATAACGCTTCGCGGCTGTAAAATCACCTGCCGCCGACGCTTCCTTTTCCTGTGCCATATAGCCTTCCGCTTCCTTTTCCTTCTCAGCCTTCCCTGCGAGCTTACCTTCCGCCGCCTTCCGCTTTTCCTCCACAGCTTCCCGCTGTACCTTATTCTCCAATTCCCCGTATTTTTCCGCCGCTGTGGCATAATATACCTTTGCACTTTCATAGTCCCCCTGTGCAAACGCCTCATCGCCCAATGCCACATGGTTGGCGGCGGAGGCCTCCTGTGTAATCTGCCTTTGCATCTCCTCATCGGCAGCTGCTTTTTCTGCCTTTTGATCCGCATACAGTCTGTCAAGCGCATCTATGGCGGCATTCCGTCCCTCGTCAAAATAGATCTTTCCCGCCAGAAGCTTTGCCTCCAGATACATCCCCTCCGCCTTGTCGTACTGGAGATTTAATGCGAGCGAATCCCCCAGACTGATAAAGTCATACACAGACAGATAATTTGCGGTGAGCGCCTGTCTCTCCCGAATATAATCCAATCCGATATGATCGACATACCGTGAGCGGCTCTCCGCATTTTTAAATCCCCGCTGTGCCCCCGCATACTCTTTGTTATCCAGCATGTCATCCGCCTCAGTCACCGCTTCGATCAGCTTCAGATAGCGGTCAAGCTCCTGCTGCATCTTTTCATCTTTGAGCTGCTGCGCCTCCTTTCCCGCCTTCTCGCAGCACTCTTTGGCCCGGATATAATTATCCGCCTGGATATATTCAATGGTATCGGCATACCCTTGTTCCATCCGTCTGATTTGCTCCATTTTTTTGTTATGCCGCACCGCCAGAAAAATTGTCGCCGTAACCGCGAGCATCAAAATCGGAATTGCCGTCATGATGATCCGTTTTATTCTTCTTTTTCTGTTTGGATCGGTGAAAATCTTATTCACAAATATAGCAGCAAACGTATATTTTGAGAGATGCTCGGGCTGCCTTGACAGCAGGAGTTCCTCGATCTCCCCC
>CAJLGN010000105.1 GCA_905206195.1 uncultured Roseburia sp. | reverse complement strand
GCGATCCGCGGAAAGCGTGTAGATCCCGGGGGGGGCCGTATGGTGCATTTTGTCGGTATGATGCTCTTGTTTGCACTCATGATTTTTGTGATATTTAATGATGTGAGAAGACTCATTTCCTGATTACAAAGGAGGAAGGAAGAGATGACAAAGAAAGTACAAATCGGAGGCAGAATCATCGGTGGAGGAAATCCGATTCTGATCCAGTCGATGACGAATACAAAGACGGAGGATGTGACGGCCACTGTATCTCAGATTCGGGAGCTTGCGGCGGCGGGATGTGATATCATTCGGTGTGCGGTGCCTTCTATGCAGGCTGCACAGGCGCTTGCGGAGATCAAAAAGCAGGTGTCTATCCCGATCGTGGCGGACATCCATTTTGATTACCGTCTTGCGATTGCTGCGATGGAGCAGGGGGCGGACAAGATTCGAATCAATCCGGGCAATATCGGAAGTGCCGACCGCGTCCGGGCGGTTGTAAATGTGGCGAAGGAGCGGAATATTCCCATCCGCGTTGGCGTAAACAGCGGATCCCTCGAGAAGGAACTGGTGGAGAAGTATGGCGGTGTCACAGCCGAGGGAATCGTGGAGAGCGCGCTCAATAAGGTGCATATCATCGAGGAGATGGGCTATGACAATCTGGTGATCAGCATCAAGTCCTCGGATGTATTGATGTGCGTGAGAGCGCACGAGCTCATCGCGTCGCAGACGAATCATCCGCTCCATGTTGGCATTACCGAGGCGGGGACGATCAACAGTGGGAATATAAAGTCTGCGATCGGTCTCGGGCTGATCTTACATCAGGGGATCGGCGATACCATCCGCGTGTCACTCACGGGGGATCCGCTGGAGGAGATCAAGTCGGCAAAGTTGATTCTGCGCACCTTAGGCCTCAGAAAGGGCGGCATCGAGGTGGTGTCCTGCCCGACCTGTGGGAGGACGCAGATCAATTTGATCGAGCTTGCGAATGAGGTGGAAAATATGGTGGCGGACATCCCGCTCGATTTAAAAGTCGCGGTCATGGGATGTGTGGTAAACGGCCCGGGGGAAGCGAGAGAGGCAGATATCGGCATTGCAGGTGGTATCGGAGAGGGGTTGATTATCAAGCACGGGGAGGTTTATAAGAAAGTGCCGGAGGGGGAACTTCTCTCTGCACTGCGCTTTGAACTGCTCCATTGGAATGAGGAATAGAAATTTATGACAAAGCTGTTTTTTGATGTGTTCCCGTCCTTGCAGATGGATGGAGATATGAAAAAGTTGTTGGAGGGTGTGGAAGTGACTAAGGTGGGCATGAACCGTGAGCGGGATCATGTCAGGGTCTATTTGTGCAGTGCCCGTCTGATACATAAAACGAATCTCTGGCAGTTGGAGCGGGCGATTGAAAACCAGATTTTTAAAGGAAAGCGGATGCAGGTGAAAGTGATTGAAAAGTATCAGCTTTCGGAGCAGTATACCCCGGAGAAGCCCCTGGATCTGTATATGGACAGTATCTTGGAGGAGCTGAAGGATTACAGCTTGATGGAATATAATCTTTTGCGCACGGCAAAAATGGAATTCTCCAGCGAGAACCGAATGCGTCTCACCCTGGAGAACACAATCATCGCTCAGACCAGAGCGGATGAGATTGTGGAATTCTTAGAGAAGGTGATCTGTGAGCGCTGTGGTCTGAATTTGGCAGTTGAGCTGGCGTATGAGGAGCCGAAGGAGAGCAAGTATAAAAAGAACAGCGACCTTCAGATTCAGTTTGAGATCAAAAACATCATGCAGAGAGTGGTGCTCCGCGGGGAGGAGAGTGGGGAGGAAGCCAGACTGGAGATTGATGGCGACAAAGTGCCGCGCTCACAGGTGGCCACAAGATCTAGTGGTGTTCCTGCGCAGACGCCCACAAGGGTCATTCAAAATGCAAAAAATGTTGCAAAATCGGTAAATGGTGAAGGAAATACTGCGGAAAATGGAGCAAAAAGGAGCTCTGAGAACCGCGAATTTTCCGGTAAAAAAGAGTTTCGAAAAAGGTTTGATGGGGGAATCAAAAAGTCGGACAATCCGGACGTCATTTACGGCAGGGATTTTGAGGATGAACCGATCCACATCGAGAAGATTGTCGGGGAGATGGGAGAGGTTGTGATCCGATGTCAGGTCATGACGTTGGAGACGAGAGAAATACGAAACGAGAAGACGATCGTGATTATGTCTGTCACGGATTTTACGGATTCCATCGTCCTGAAGCTTTTTATGCGGAATGATCAGATGGGAGAACTTTTGGAGAGCGGTCTGAAAAAGGGTGCATTCCTAAAGATTAAGGGGGTTACCACGATCGATAAATTTGACAGTGAGCTCACCATCGGTTCGATTGTCGGAATCAAAAAGATTGCGGACTTCACGACCAGCAGAGTGGATATGAGCCCGGAGAAGCGCGTGGAGCTGCACTGCCACACAAAAATGAGTGATATGGACGGTGTGTCTGAGGTGAAGGACATTGTAAAGCGTGCGATGAAGTGGGGGCATAAGGCAATCGCCATCACCGACCACGGGGATGTGCAGTCGTTCCCAGATGCAAATCATACCGTCTCGCCGGAGGATGATTTTAAGATTATTTACGGGGTGGAGGCTTACCTGGTGGACGACCTAAAAGAGATTGTCGTCAATTCACACGATCAGAGTCTGGATGACACCTATGTGGTCTTTGATATAGAGACCACTGGATTTTCACCTGAGAAGAACCGGATCATTGAGATTGGGGCGGTCAAGGTGGAGGGCGGTGTGATCACAGACCGCTTTTCGACCTTTGTGAATCCGGAGGTGCCGATTCCGTTCCGTATTGAGCAGCTCACATCAATCCGGGACGATATGGTGCTGGATGCGCCCAAGATTGAGGACATTCTGCCGGAGTTTATGGCATTTTGTCAGGGGAGCATTATGGTCGCGCACAACGCGGAGTTTGATATGAGTTTTATTGCCAAAAACTGTGAGCGTCAGGGTGTTGCGTGCAGTTTTACCGTCGTTGATACAGTCGCAATGGCCCGCATGCTTTTGCCCAATCTCAACAAGTTCAAGCTTGATACGGTTGCAAAGGCGCTGGGCGTCGTGCTTGGAAATCATCACCGGGCAGTGGACGATGCGGCTTGCACATCGGAGATTTTTGTGAAGTTCATCCGAATGTTGAGAGACCGTGGCATAGAGACGCTCGACGATGTGAATCGGATGGGGGCAGCTTCACCGGAGACCATCCGAAAGCTTCCGACCCATCATGCGATTATCCTGGCGGCGAATGATATTGGAAGAATCAATCTTTATAAGCTGGTTTCTATGTCACATTTGACGTATTACCAGCGAAGACCCAGAATTCCGAAGAGTGAGTTTGTCAAGAACCGGGAGGGCTTGCTTTTGGGCTCCGCGTGCGAGGCCGGGGAGCTTTATCAGGCACTATTGAGCGGGAAGTCGAACGAGGACATCATACGAATTGTCAAGTTTTATGACTATCTGGAGATTCAGCCGCTGGATAACAATATGTTTTTGCTGCACAGTGACAGGGAGTCTGTCAGCTCCATCGAGGAGTTAAAAGATCTCAACCGCCGGATTGTAACGTTGGGGGAAACCTTCAATAAGCCGGTGGTGGCCACCTGTGACGTGCATTTTCTGGATCCGGAGGATGAGGTGTACCGGCGCATCATCATGGCCGGAAAGGGGTTCAAGGATGCGGACAATCAGCCGCCGCTCTACCTGCGCACCACGGAGGAGATGCTCGCGGAGTTCGATTACCTCGGCAGCGAGAAGGCGAGGGAAGTGGTGATTGAAAACTCGAACCGAATCGCGGATATGTGCGAGAAGATCGCTCCGGTTCGCCCGGACAAGTGTCCACCGGTGATTGAGAATTCGGATCAGATGCTGCGGGATATCTGCTATACCAAGGCGCACAGTATGTACGGGGAGGAGCTTCCGGCAATTGTGAAAGAGCGGCTGGACAGAGAGCTCAATTCTATCATCTCCAACGGTTATGCTGTGATGTACATTATTGCTCAGAAGTTGGTT
Organism: uncultured Roseburia sp.; assembly: GCA_905206195.1. GTDB lineage: Bacteria > Bacillota > Clostridia > Lachnospirales > Lachnospiraceae > Roseburia. The sequence goes on along the minus strand of CAJLGN010000105.1, from coordinate 1,865 downwards.
TGGAAATCGAATGAGGATGGCTATCTGGTGGGTTCTAGAGGTTCCGTCGGATCTTCTTTTGCGGCGACGATGTCAGGAATTACGGAGGTCAACCCGCTTCAGGCACACTATCGCTGCGAACATTGCAAATACAGTGACTTCGATTCCCCGGAGGTGCTGGCGTTCTCCGGGCGCAGCGGCTGTGATATGCCGGATAAAATCTGCCCGGTATGCGGGAAAAAGCTTGTGAAAGACGGCTTTGACATCCCGTTTGAGACCTTTCTTGGATTCAAGGGAAATAAAGAGCCGGATATCGATCTGAACTTCTCGGGGGAGTACCAGAGTAAAGCGCACGCCTACTGCGAGGTGATTTTCGGATACGGGCAGACATTCCGCGCCGGGACAATCGGAACTTTGGCCGATAAGACGGCGTTTGGTTATATCAAGAATTATTATGAAGAGCGCGGCATCCACAAGAGAAACTGTGAGATCGACCGCATTGTGCAGGGGTGCGTCGGGGTGCGGAGGACGACCGGGCAGCACCCGGGCGGTATTGTCGTGCTTCCGGTGGGGGAGGAGATCAACACCTTCACGCCGGTGCAGCACCCGGCGAATGATATGACGGGGACGACGATGACCACGCAATTTGATTACAACTCCATCGATCACAATCTGCTGAAGCTCGATATATTGGGACACGACGATCCGACGATGATACGGATGCTGCAGGATCTGACGGGCATTGATCCCGTCACGATTCCGCTCGACGATGAGGCGGTCATGTCTTTATTTAAAAATACGACATCGCTCGGCGTGGAGCCCGACGAGATTCACGGGATTCCGCTTGGCTGTCTTGGGATTCCGGAGTTTGGGACGGAGTTTGCGATGCAGATGGTCATCGACGCCAAGCCGCAGGAGTTTTCGGATTTGATCCGTATCTCGGGCCTGTCCCACGGTACGGACGTGTGGCTGGGCAACGCGCAGACGCTGATCGAGGAGGGGAAGGCGACGATCTCCACCGCCATCTGCACCCGGGATGATATCATGATTTATCTGATTCACCAGGGGCTTGACAGCGAGGAGTCTTTCACGATCATGGAGTCCGTGCGAAAGGGAAAGGGACTGAAGGACAACTGGATTTCCGACATGACGGAGCACGGGGTGCCGGACTGGTACATCTGGTCCTGCAAGAAGATCAAGTACATGTTCCCGAAAGCGCACGCGGCGGCGTACGTTATGATGGCATGGCGCATCGCCTACTGCAAGGTGTTTTATCCGCTTGCCTACTACGCGGCATATTTTTCCATCCGCGCGACCGGTTTTAATTATGAGATCATGTGTCAGGGAAAAGAGAGGCTCGAATATTTTTACAAGGATTATACCAGAAGAAAGGATTCACTCTCGAAGAAGGAGCAGGATACTTACCGCGATATGAAGATCGTGCAGGAGATGTACGCGAGGGGATTTGAGTTTACGCCGATTGATATTTATCAGGCGAAGCCGGATCGCTTCCAGATTATAGAGGGCAGGCTGATGCCGGCGCTCAATACGATCGAGGGGATGGGGGACAATGCGGCGATCGCTGTCGCGGAGGCGGCCAAGGATGGGAAGTTCCTCTCCCGGGATGACTTCCGCCAGAGGACGAAGGCGACCAAGACAGTCATTGATCTCATGGGTGATTTAGGACTTTTGGAGGATATGCCGGAGTCCAACCAGCTGTCGCTGTTTGATTTTGCAAGGTAGTTTACAAAAAGCTGCCACAAAATGCAACCTTGATCTTCAGCTTTTATGCAGCGGGTACAAGAGAAGCCCAGGTGTAAATTTAACCTGGACTTCTCTTGTACCCGCTGCACAGAAATTGTAGATTCATTCAGTGTTTTGTGGCA
>CAJLGN010000104.1 GCA_905206195.1 uncultured Roseburia sp. | reverse complement strand
CATATTATCCCTGCCTTTTTATGTATTTCACTCACCTGCAGCACTCGAACGCCCGCCACTCTCTCATCTGCGGGTACTGTGCATTGCTCTCGGATATTATACCACACCTTCCCGCTCATTTCGAGTACAAACAGAACATATTTTCTTGTTTTTGCAAAACATGTGTTTCCAAGCATTTCTCTCTTGTCATACGGTTTTGAAAACTATATAATGTGATAAGAGGTGATGTGAATGGAGACGAACACAAAACAATTCTTGAGTGAACTTTTAGAATCATTGAAAAAAATTGATTACGTCCGACCAGAGGACATTCCAAATATTGATCTGTACATGGATCAGATCACAACTTTCATGGACTCGCAGCTGGCAGCTTCCAAGCGGCATGACGCCGATAAGATTCTGACAAAGACTATGATCAACAACTATGCAAAAAACGATCTCCTCCCGCCGCCCGAGCGCAAAAAATATACCAAGGAGCACGTTCTGACGCTCATTTTTATCTACTATTTTAAGAGCATCTTAAGCATCAGTGATATCCAAAGCATTTTAAATCCCATCACGGATCGGTACTTTGGAAAGGACGCCGATTTTGGGCTGGAAGATATCTACAAGGAAGTATTTGGGCTGGAGCATCAGGAGACCTTAAGCATCATGAAAGATCTGGCCAAAAAATTTCGCACTGCCATGCGGACGTTTCCAGACGCCGAGGGCGAGGACGCCGAGCTTCTGCGCACCTTCAGCTTTATCTGTATGCTCAGCTACGACGTCTATGTCAAGAAAACTCTCATCGAAAAGATGATCGATCATGCGGCTGCCCTGGACAAGTCCCCCGACAAGCCCTCCAAATAACAGCACAAAAAATCAGCCGTGCGGTCTGTGCCGCGCGGCTGTAGCTTTCTCCCTGTTCTATTCCCGGCTGGAATCCGCATTCTGCATTCTCCCAAACACCATATCATACCCGTCATTGCCGTAATTCAAGGAGCGGTTCACCCGGCTGATCGTCGCTGTTGATGCCCCAGTCTTCTCAGCGATATCCAGATAGGTCTTCTGGTCGCGAAGCATCTTGGCCACCTCAAACCGCTGTGATAAAGAAAGTAACTCATTCACGGTACAGACGTCCTCAAAAAAAGTATAACACTCTTCTCTGTTCTGTAGACTCAAGATTCCGTCAAAGAGGTGATCTACAGCCTCTGTCCTAAGCTTCTTACTCATAATCCGTTCTCCTTTTATCTGTTGACTGCCTACTATTTTAGCATATTAAAGTTGTAAAGTAAATACTATTTTTTGCTTTGTCTTCAAAACCTTGCATTCTACATACGCGATTGCTATAATAATAAAAACCTTTAGAAATTGCAAGTACTTTCTTTTATATTCACCAGAACTGGAGATACTATACTATGAAAAAAATTGGACAATTTTTCTTTGCCTTTATCCCGTTCCTTCTAATTGTTGCAATTCAGCTTGTGGTCAACGCTTTTTCTGTGGGTGTCTCTGCGCTGATTGAATACACATGGTACACATCCTCAAAAACTGCCAGTTTCGGGGAGATTTTTGACGACCTGAACCAGCTGTGGACATCACAGAATTTCAACACGCACATCATGATTCTCTACGCGCTTGCCACCATCGCACTGTTCGGACTCTGGTACTACGCCAGATACGGCGGAAGCTACCTTCCGATTGCGCGCAGCACATACCACCCGCTGTCGCTTCTTGGCATCGTCATGCTCATGGTCGGAATGCAATATCTCTCAACCTACATCGTAAACTTCACCGCGAATCTCTTTCCGCACTGGCTTAATGTCTACGAGGATCTGCTTGAGACGGCCGGTCTCAACGAGCATATCTCGATCGCAATGCTCGTCTACTCTGTCCTTCTGGCGCCCTTTTGCGAAGAGCTCGCCTTCCGTGGGATCACCATGCGCCAGGCGCAGAAATGTCTGCCATTTTGGGCTGCAAATCTGATGCAGGCCGCGCTTTTCGGCGCGTTCCACATGAATATGATCCAGGGCGTCTACGCCTTTTTTCTCGGACTTATCCTCGGGTATGTCGCCCAAAAAAGTAACAGCATCCACAGCGCCATTGTGCTGCATCTGCTGTTCAACTTCTGGGGAACTGTCTTAAGCGCATTCTTCTACATAGAAAACACAGTGTTTTCTTTCCTGTTCTGGTTTTTCTTTGGCATTGCAATGACCGTCGGCGGACTGCTCATCTTTCAAACCGGCGTTCGGAGAGCGGAACAATGTGCCCTGCCAGACAACGGCTGACCCTCTATTTACAGGTACCTATCCTCATCTCTTCAAGTAGGCATCCAGAAATGCGATCAATATCTCCATCTCTTCCTGGGTACCTATACTGATGCGCAGATAATTGTCGATGCGCTCCTTCGCAAAATAGCGCACAAAAATATTTTCTTTCCGCAGCGCCTCAAAAATCTCCTTCGCAGGAACCGATGCGTGCGTTGCAAAAATAAAATTGCCCATAGAATCGCCAAAAGAAAAACCAAGCTTCCTCAATTCCTGCTTCGTCCACTCTCTGGCGGCGATGATTTTTCCCCGGGTCTCCTCGAAATATGCGTTGTCCCTCACTGCAGCCACACCGAGTGCCAGCGCAGTCTGGTTCATCGTGTAGGAATTGAACGAATATTTCACATCATTGATATACTGAATCAACTTCGTATTGCCCATCGCATAGCCAATGCGCATTCCCGCCATAGAACGCGACTTGGAAAACGTCTGCACAACCAGAAGATTATCATACTTCCCGATAAACGAAAGCGCGCTCTCCCCGCCAAAATCGATGTACGCCTCGTCCACCACCACGATCACATCCCGATTGTGGACGATGATGTCCTCAATCTCCGACAGCCCCATCAATACCCCCGTCGGTGCATTCGGATTCGGGAAAATCACACCGCCGTTCTCCCCATAATAATCCTCTTTTCGAATAAAAAAATTTTCATCCAGCGCTTTCGTCTCATACGGAATCCGCAGCATATCCGCCCACACATCATAAAAAGAATACGTGATATCCGGGAACAACAGCGGCTTTTTTGAATTGAAAAATGTCATAAAAATCATGGCGAGCACATCGTCCGAGCCCACCCCAACAAATACCTGACCGGGGGTCAGTCCAAAATGTTCCGCAATCGCATCCACCAACCCCTTACAGGTGGGCTCCGGGTAGAGCCGCAGCGCATCCGCATCAAAATCCCGGAGTACCCGCAAAACCCCCGGTGCAGGAGGGTACGGATTCTCATTTGTATTCAGCTTAATCATCCGCTCCTCCCTGGGCTGCTCCCCCGGAACATACGGCACTACTTTTCTCACATAGGACTCCCAATTTTCCATCCTGCCTCTCCTCTCCTCTGACAGCATCTCCAGGACGCTCTGACATACTTTTCACAAATAGCTGCACAATATGCGCTGTTTCCCGTCTCGTACACACTCTGCTCAAAAGCCGGGTCTCAACTCGTATCTCTCCGCGAGCTTCGCAAATGCCGCCAGCGAATTTTTCACCGTCCCATGCGATACACAATAAGCCAGACGAACAAATCCCGGACAGCCGAAGGCACTGCCCGGCACCATCAGCAAATTATACTTTTTTCCCTCGCTCACAAAGTCCTCCTCGTTCTCCATCGGCGACTTCACCCAGAGATAAAAAGCTCCCTCCGGTTTGATGCAGGTAAATCCAAGCCCCGTCAACCCCTCGTAGAGCATGATGCGATTCTCATCATAAAATGCCACATCCGGCTTCTCATCCAGACACCGCGCCACGGCTTTCTGGAGCAACGACGGCGCATTGACAAACCCAAGCGTCCGGTTAGAAATCTCGATACCGCAAATCAAATCCTCAGCGTCCGCCGCCTCGTCCGGCACTGCCACATAGCCGATGCGCTCCCCCGGCAGAGAAAGTGACTTGGAAAACGAATATGCTACAATCGTATTTTCATAATATTTTGTCAGGAAATTTTCTTCATTTCCATCATACACCAGCTCTCGGTACGGCTCATCGGAAATGAGGTAGATATCGGTGCAAAACTCCCGCTGCTTGCACTCTAAAATCGCTGCGATTCTCCGCATCGTCTCTGGCTTGTAGATCACACCGGTGGGATTGTTTGGCGTATTGATGATCAGCGCTCTTGTCCTCGCTGTGATCTTCGCCTCAAAATCGGAAAAATCTGGACAAAAAGTCTCCAAATCAGGCTGTACCGCCACAAGCTTTGCGCCAAAATTGGCTGCATACTGGCGATACTCCCCGAAAAATGGAGCGAACACCATCACCTCATCCCCAGGGTCTAAAATCGTCTTGAAAATAATATTGAGTCCGCCTGCAGCCCCCACGGTCATAATAATATTGTGAAAATCAAACTTCGTGCCAAACCGCTTATTCAGATTTCTGGCAACCGCCTCCCGCACGTCCGGATACCCCGCATTTTCCATATAACCGTGAAGCGTCAGAGAGCCTCCCTGCACGGCATCACTCTCATCCAAAAGATCCCGGATCGCATCATTTAACGATGCCGGTGCCGAAGTTGCAGGATTGCCCAGCGAAAAATCGTAAACATTCTCCGCTCCGTATTTCGCCTCCATCGCCTTGCCCTCCACGAACATCGCGCGGATCGCCGAATTGCCCAAAAGCGCCTTTTGTATTTTTTTTGAAACCATATAGAACCTCTTTTCATGCAGCATTTTCCTGCGTTCTGTTCCCGCTCCATCTCGTCGATAGACGTGACAGACAAATTCACAATCCCATCGTTGTCAAGATAACTTTATCACATTACCATATGAACGTAAACTTATTTTTTGGATTTTAATACAACTGATGCAAATTGGGAACGGCAAAATATTGGGGATAAAGCATTAGGAAAAAAGAACCCCTCCGGTCCCGGTGACCAGTGGGGTTCTTCATGCAAAAACTTTTTCAGATATAACACTGATCAGTTCACATAATCCACGAACTTCTGGAATGCCGCCCGTCCTTCCCGCGTGCACTTGTAAACGCCGGCATCCTTGAGCACCTCGAGGAATACAAGCCCGATCTCCCTCTGGATCATCCCGTGCAGCTTCTCGGGCGCAAGCTGGCCTTCCTGCACAGTACCGGGCGTAAATCCATACTTGGGCAAAAATTCTTCCACCCAATCCGCGTGCTTTGCAAGAACCGCATCGCCGCGAATGGGAGCTCCATCTAAAATCGCCTGCTCGAGTGCACTCATCTCATCCTTTAGGCGCGCCGGGAGCACTGCCAACCCCATGACCTCGATCAGACCAATATTTTCCTTTTTGATATGATGCAGCTTCGCGTGTGGATGGTAGACACCGAGCGGATGCTCCTCCGTCGTAATATTGTTGCGCAGCACCAGATCAAGCTCGAACATTTCCCCGCGCATTCTTGCAATCGGCGTGATTGTATTGTGCGGCTCACCACCTGTCTCCGCGCATACAAACGCCGCCTCATCTGTGTAACCCCTCCACGCCAGAAGAATCTTATCTGCAAGTGCGATCAAGCGCTCCTTCTCTCTTCCGCTGATGCGGATCACAGACATCGGCCATTTCACGATCCCCGCCTTCACATCCTCGTATCCCGCAAACGCGATCTCTCTTTCCACCGGAGCCTTCGCCATGGCGAACTCGTAATGTCCTCCCTGAAAATGATCGTGGCTTAAAATCGAACCGCCCACAATCGGAAGATCCGCGTTCGATCCGACAAAGTAATGTGGAAACTGCTCCACAAAATCAAGCAGTTTTCCAAACGTCGCACGCTCAATCTTCATCGGCGTGTGCTCCGCGTTGAAGATGATGCAGTGCTCATTGTAATAGACATACGGCGAATACTGAAAAAACCATTCGCTTTGGTTGATCGTCACCGGGACGATGCGGTGATTCTGGCGCGCCGGATGGTTGATAC
>CAJLGN010000103.1 GCA_905206195.1 uncultured Roseburia sp. | reverse complement strand
CTGGTAGCCTCTGGCCATTGCAAAGTAGGTATCCAGCTCGGATAAATTCAGCTTGCGGTAGCGCTGGGGGACAAGGCCAAATAAAACTGCGGTGTCCAGCACGTTGTCGTAAAGCGAAAAATCGTTGGACGGGATAAAATCAAGGCCGCTGTCTTTTAGAAGCCTCCACTGCTTTTGGCGGATGTCTTTTGCCGACTGGAGTAAATCATCCGCAGTGCTCTCATTTTTAAAATATGTCTCTGTGGCAAATTTGAGTTCTCTGAAAGTGCCAACTCTAGGATAACCGACGATTGAGGTAAGCATAGTTTTTTTCTCCTTACTTTTTGATAGGGATATTGTAAGCGGGAGAGGGTTCTTTGTAAAATAGATAAAAATAGCAGTTTGCTATAGCTTTAAACTATAGCAAACTGCTGCAAAAAGTGTCCGCATCTCAAAATTAAGTAATATAATTTTTGAGCGCGCCTATATAAAGTTCGCCCAATCTGCTCAGAGGTATTTTATTGTGGGTTACAAATCCGATGTGCATCTCCCCCTCCGCTTTGAGGGGGATCGCCACGATATTCTCTCCGTTTAGTTTTTTGTCAATCACGCCGCTGCACACCGTATAGCCGTTTAGGCCAATCAGCAGATTAAACAGCGTCGCTCTGTCGCGTACACGGATATTTTTGGATCGGATGACGGTGCTGAAAATTTCTTCCGAATAATAAAATGCATTGTGTTCGCCCTGCTCAAAAGACAGGTAGGGGTACGCGGACAATTCTTCCATCGTCACGGACTCTTTTTCGGAAAGCGGGTTTCCCTTGCTGACAAAAATATGGGGCTTGGCGGTGAAAAGCTCCGTAAATTGCAGATCATTTGACTTTATCATTTTCATCAAAACCGTTTTGTTGAAATCATTGTGGTATAGAATTCCAATTTCGCTGTTCATCCGTGCGACATCCTCGATGATCTCGTAGGTCTGCGTCTCACGTATGCTAAAATCATAAATATCACTGCCACAGTTTTTGATCAAATCTACAAAGGCGTTCACCGCAAAGGAATAGTGCTGTGTCGAAACGCAAAACTCTCGCTTTACACCCGTGTGTGCCTTATATTTTTCTTCCAGCAATGACGCCTGTTCCAAAACCTGCCTGGCATATGCGAGAAACACTTCGCCGTCTTTGGAGACCGAGACGCCTTTATTATTTCGGTCAAAAATGGAAATGCCCATCTCTGTCTCCAGTTCTTTGATGGACTTTGTCAAACTCGGCTGTGAAATGTAAAGCTCCTTTGCCGCCTCTGTAAGGGAAGCCTTTTGAGCGACGGTTGTGATATATTTCAGCTGTTGTAAGGTCATGATCCCCTCCCCAAATTTCCCAGATAATCTTTGCTTATTATAGCGGATCCGTGAAGTAAAATCAATGAATCCCCGCGTCGTGGGGGGACATTGTCTCTTGACATGCCGGTGAAAAGCGTATACCGTATCGTTATAAAGGGAAGAAGCAGGAGGGGTGGCGGATGACGAATGAACAGATACGCACGTTTTTTGAGGAAAATGCGGACGAAAAGTTTCGGAAGTTCACGTCCGGGCTGATCCCGGGCAGCGATGCGATTCTCGGGGTGCGGATTCCGGTGATCAGAAAGCTGGCAAGGCAGCTTGCCGGGGAGGATTGGCGCAGCTACCTGGCGGGTGCGCGGGATGACTCCTACGAGGAGATCATATTGCAGGGGTTTGTCATCGGCTACGCCAAAGCGGAGATCGAGGAGCTCCTTTTCTATGTAAGGGTCTTTCTCCCCAAGATTCACGACTGGTCGGTAAACGATGGATTTTGCTCCACGTTTCAAATTGCAAGGAAACACCGTGAGCGCGTGTGGGAGTTTTTGATGGAGTACCGCGCGTCGCCGCGGGAATTTGAGCAGCGCGCGGTGGCAGTGATGCTGATGGACCATTTTTTGGTGGAGGAATACATCGATCGGGTGCTCGCAGTCTGGGATGGGCTTGCACATGAGGGATATTACTGTAAGATGGGAGTTGCATGGGGCGTTGCGACCGCTTACGCCAAGTTCCCGGAGAGGACACATGCCTTTTTGCTTGAGAATCATCTGGATGACTTTACTTATAATAAGGCAATTCAGAAAATGATAGAATCGTGCCGGATATCCTCCGACGAGAAAGCGCGTCTTCGGGCGATGAAGCGCAGATAGAAGATCGAGTTGCCAGCGCCCGTTATTTGGCCGGTTTCTTTTTCTTTTTCACGACGCCCAAATCCAGGAGCTTATTCACCGCTTTCTGTAGATCGGGATGCTTCCGGTAGGACTCGATGAGCGCACGCTCCGAGGAAGTGACGTAGAAAGATTCGCTGTCCTTGTAGCCGAAAACCGAGAGGACGTCGGTGATATTATACATTTCACAGAGTGTTAAAAGTATATCTGCGCTCGGGTTCGCCTGACCGCTCTCCCAGCCGTAGATCGTCTTTGGTGCAACGTCGAAAGAGCGCTGGTGCAGCAGGAGGGAAACGTCATTCACCGTGTACTGATTTTTCTTGCGATATTCTTTTAAAACCCTCGGAATATATTCGTTTCTCATGTTGTTACCTCGCAAAAGTATCATATATTACCCAATTTTTAGCGTCAATGTATTCTGTGATTAAGAGAAAATTAAAAATAAAATTCTTTTTATAAAAGAAATATGCGCAGATAAAAACAGGCGCGCCACACGGCGGTGTGCAGTCATACTTTGGGTGTTTTCTGTGCGGATAGTGTGCGTGCTCTGCGCTGCTTTTATGAATACAAAATAAGGTGTATAAGAAAATCTGCCTTCATCCATACTAAAGAAAAAGCATTTGACGGTTTGAAAAGAATGGAGGTTATGTATGGATGTGCAGATAGGAAAACAGAGTCTGCAGTTTGCGGAGGCGCCTTATATCATAAGCAGTGCGAGTATTGTCGGAAAAAAGGAGGGCGAGGGGCCACTTGGAAATTGCTTTGACGTAGTCGGGGAGGATGACACGTTCGGGCAGGACACCTGGGAGGAGGCGGAGAGCACGCTCCAGAAGGAAGCATTTTCGATGGCGATCGGAAAAGCGGGGCTTAAGGCGGAGGATATCCGGTATTTGTTCTCCGGGGATCTTCTCGGCCAGACCATCGCGACATCCTTTGGGCTTATGGATTACCAGATTCCGCTGTTCGGGTTGTACGGCGCCTGCAGTACCTGTGGGGAGGCATTGTCTCTGGGGGCGATGTGTGTGGCGGCCGGATTTGCGGACTATGTGGTCTCGATGACATCGAGCCATTTTGCCAGCGCGGAGAAGCAGTTTCGATTTCCCCTGGAATATGCCAATCAAAGACCCTTATCAGCTACCTGGACGGTCACAGGAAGCGGTGCCTATGTACTTGGAAAGAAGCGAACGAAGACCAGAATCACTGGGATCACAACCGGCAAGATCGTAGATTACGGCGTCAAGGACGCCATGAACATGGGGGCGGCGATGGCACCGGCTGCGGCGGACGTCATCTGCCAGCATCTGACAGATTTCGGGAGGAAGACAGAGGATTACGACAAGATCATCACCGGGGATCTCGGCGCCATCGGGCAGGAGATTTTGTGGGATCTGTGCAGGCAAAAGGGCTCTGATATCAGCGGCGTGCACGCCGACTGCGGGATCGAGATCTACGACGGCGAGAAGCAGGGAACTGGAGCGGGGGGTTCAGGCTGTGGGTGCTCGGCAGTCACACTGAGCGCGCATTATCTCAAGAAGATCGAGGAGGGGCGGTGGAAGCGGATTCTTTTCGTGCCTACGGGGGCGCTTTTGTCCACGGTGTCTTTCAACGAAGGGATGAGCGTGCCGGGGATCGCGCACGCTGTCGTGATCGAGAACGCGGGATAGAAGGGAGAAGGGGAATGGATTATTTGAATGCATTTTGGGTCGGCGGCCTCATCTGCGCGCTGGTTCAGATTTTGATGGAGAAGACGAAAATGCTTCCGGGGAGAATCATGGTACTTTTAGTGTGCCTTGGCGTGGTGCTGGGGGCATTGCAGATTTACCAGCCGTTTTTGGAATTTGCGGGGGCTGGGGCGAGCGTGCCGCTGCTGGGCTTTGGCAACACGCTCTGGAAGGGTGTGAAGGAGGCGGTAGATCAGAACGGTTTTCTGGGGATTTTTATGGGCGGCTTCCAGGCGAGCGCAGTGGGCATATCGGCGGCGTTGGTGTTCGGATACATTGCGAGCTTGATCTTCCAGCCCCAAATGAAAAAATAAAGATTTGCTAAATCTCCCCTGTAGTAGTAGAATCGTAAATGGTGGATGAAACGGGTGAAGGGGAGGAAAATTGTGATGGAGAGGAACCGATTGGAGGAGGCAGGGATCGACTACGCCGGCGCGCTGGGACGATTTGTTGGAAAGAGGGAGCTCTATGAGAGATTTCTGATGAAGTTTGTGGCAGATACGCACGCGGTGGAGGCGGACCGTGCATTTGCGGAGCACAACTATGCAAAGATGCTGGAGCAGACGCACGCACTCAAGGGCGTTGCGGGTACGCTCGGACTGCTGCAGATGCACAAGCTTGCAGCGGAGATCGTCGACGATCTGCGAGCCGGGGAACATGCGGCGCTTGGAGAGCGGATGCGGGCGCTGATGGAGGAGAACGATCGGCTTCACACACTTCTGCGTGAATAAAAGCGGATGGAGTCGCTACAAAATGTATCGTCAACCGGAACAGAAATGAAGGGGGAAGTTACATTTTGAGGCGGCGCTACCCGCTTTTTTTATGCTTATTTCAGAGATTTGAAATATTCTGGGTGCTTGTGGACAGCCTCCGTGCTGGCGTTGAACCCGTCGTAGATATGATGCGAGATCATATCTGTGAGCAGATCGTACTCTTTTTGGGATATGTACTCCCACAGCTTTTCGTGATCGTGGTAAAGGCGCAGCAGATCGTTGCGCCCGCTCAGGTTTAAAAAGGTTCGAAAACGCTCATACTGGGAGTTGATATTCCGAAAAAACCCCATGACATTTTTCTTGCCGGCCATGTCGTAGAGCGCGGTGTGCAGCGCATTGTCGCTGATGATGAAGGCGCGGCTGAGTTCGTCCGCCGGAAGTTCGGTGTCCAGAAGTTCCCTCTGCTGTTGGAGAAGAAGACGGATGCGAAACTCCTGGGACTTGTCATATCTGGCGGCGAGATCTCTGAGGACTGACTGCTCCAGCGCCTCGCGCATATATAAAATATCAGAAATCATATTCAGATCAATCAGAGATACAAAAGTTCCAATGTGGGGACGGATTTCCAGTAAGCCCTCGCTCTCTAGCATTTTAAAGGCGTCGCGGACTGGCGTTCTCGACATCTCATATTTGGCGGCGGTGTCGATCTCGCTGATGGCAGAGCCAGGTGGAAGCTCGAGATGCAAAATCTGTTCCTTTAATTTTTCATAAACGGCTCTCGATGTGCCGCTGTGCTTTTTTGTATACATAAGTAGAACCTCGTGTATCGGATATTCTGCCCAGAGTGGGCTGTATCTTTAATATAAATCCATACGTATAAATTTACAATGTATATTTTCTATGTTTTTCAAGCGATTTTCCAAAGTTGCAAACAGATACATATTAAAAAGGAGAAGAGGGAAGACTTGTGTGAGAGTGAAAAATCAAAACGCGAAAATGTGTCGCGGGCGGAGCGAAATGTGTTGCAAAGAACTTGTATACAAGATGAAAAATGGAAAGGGAGGAAGAAAGTGACATTTTTGTTGTACAAATGTGACAAAAATAAAGTTGTGAAATGTGCAAAACATAAAAAAATCCAATGCTGATTGACGCTTGTATACAAGCATGTTATAGTTGAGTCATAATATGGATAAAAGCCTAAAACAAAGGGATATATTCATGTATGCAAGCAGAAAAATGATAGGGGGAAAGGGCGCGGTTCCCGGACGCCGGAATGGAGGAAAATATGAAATTATCGTTTCGCTGGTATGGGGAGGATGACAAGGTGAGCTTGCA
>CAJLGN010000102.1 GCA_905206195.1 uncultured Roseburia sp. | reverse complement strand
ATCTATCTGAATAAATAAACATATATACACAAAAATAGCTATCGCAGGCGCGATAGCTATATTGTATGCATTTTTCCCAAAATCCGCAATGCCTTCTTACGATTCTTTCCTATTTCTTAAGAAGTGGAGACGTCTCCCACCCAAATCGCCAAAATCTCCGGCAGACATCCCGCTTTTGCAGCTGCATCTTTTTGCAGTTGCTCCTTTACCACCAACGGCGGCATCTGCGGTGGCGGCACCGCCTGCGGAACATCTCATTATTTAAAAGAACACCGATCAGATTTCGCAAACGATTGTCGCGTCCTCTGTCTCGGTCACGCCCTCTGTCTCGGTACTGCTCTGCCTCCATATCCATCTCATCTCCGGCGGCTCTGTCGTAGATCCGATCCACCACCATCTCAAGCATCAGACGATCCGGGTACTCGTCAAACATGAGGCTGCCCTCGTACTCCATCTTGTCACATTCATCTTCTACATACTCCAAAACTTTCTTTACATCTCTTGGATACAGCTCTTTCATGCGCTCCATGTCTTTTTCGTATTCCATCTCTGTCAGATACAGGTTCTGCATCGGATAGCTCATATAAAAGGGCATCTTTGGCACATCAAATTGTGTGCGGAAAAATTGATCCTGATTATAGTCCACTCTATACTCCATATAGATAACTTCAATCTTATGTTATGCCACAGAGGGCGCTGGAGTTCCTTCCATGAGATAAAAATGAAGACACAATCGTCTTCCCTGCACGCTTTTACAGACGCGCGTCAACACCACTCAGCCGGCGATGTCTCTCAGCTCGTTCGCCAGATCAAGATCGGACTGCTGCACCCGCAGATTCGTCGTAACCGGCTCCTCCCCCGGTTTGGTCACCGTGATCTCAACGATAGTTCCCTCCGTGAACCCCGCAGAAAAAACCGCGCTTAAAAACGCAACGAATTTCGGGTGATTTGCACTAAATTTATTTTTGGCGTTCATAATTTTCATAATGGATGCCGGATTTATCATAACTTGGTTCTCCTTTTCTTCCGTAGTATTTCTTCATTATACTACCATGCGGTCGCTTTGTCGTCTACAACATCTTCTTTTTCCGAAAAAATAAAATCTCAAGTACCGTGATTCCAACGCTCACCAGCATCACTGCAGGGTAAGCATACTTCCAGCCAAACTCCGGCATGTTGGGAAAGTTCATACCATACCAGCCCGCGATCAGTGTCAGCGGCAAAAATATTGTCGTCACCACCGTGAGGATGCTCATGACCTTGTTTTGCTGCTCGTCGATCCGCGACTGGTAGAGCTCCCTTATCTGAACCAGATATTCCCGCAGCAGCTCCACATGATTGTGAAGCCTCTCCGCCCGGTTCGCGTACAGCTGCCACCCCTGCCGTTCCCCCCTGGTAAGTTTCTGCCCAAAATCGCCCTGCATCTGATCCCCGATGTTGACAAGCTGCTCGTAATAGGCGTGGTATGCCGAGATCTGACTTCGGTAGCGTATCATTGTCTGATAAAAATGATCGGGCATCTTTTTTAACAACCCCGCCTCCATCTCGGAGAGCTTCTGCTCCTGCTGCTGAAGGCCAATGACATCCTCCTCGATCAGCAGTTCAAACAGCAGGAGCAAAAGCTGGTGCGATGTGCAGGAGCCATATACGTTTTCCTCCAGCTTTCCCAGGAGTGTATGAATGAGCTCCCCATCCTCCACCAGAAGCAGTACATCATCCCTGAGATAAAAACCGAAAGTCTGCACCCCGATTTTCCCTTTCTTGGCGTGCGGAATCTTCATTGTGCCCTGCGTACACTCTCCAAATGTCTCTATCTTGCAGTATTGTACCGGTGACATACTGCGGTAGAGATTGCGCTTGTGCGGATAGTCCCCCTCCAGATTCTTAAGCTCCTCCATAGAAAGGAGAATGATCTCACACGCCCGCCCCGCCAAATCCATTCCCTCCGCACAAAGTTTCCCTTCTTCCAGATCAAATACATACCTTCCATCCACCTTGTATTTTTCCCCACTTTCTCTTCTATATTTTTATTATTGCTGTTTTCTTTATCCCTATGCCGCCATTTTTTGAAAAATACAGCAAATTTTAAGAAATGGGACGACGCACTTTCGCCAAGTATCTCCTTGCTCCTCTTCATTCTGCCATTTATCTTCTATCAGATCAGCCACTGTCATCCCCTCCCCCGAAACGGTGATTTTATCACAGATAAAAGCATAAAACTGAGCTATGATATCATTACCACGGCGCTTTTTATCTGCTTCCTCAGGGTGCAAGAAAGCGTCGCTCATTTTAAAACACCTGGACTGTGCTACAGTGACACACCTGAGTGGAATGAACAATTACAACGGAAAGGTAGCGAGATAAAATGAAAGTAGTTATTATTGGAGGCGTTGCCGGAGGCGCCACAGCGGCGGCCCGCATTCGCAGATTGGATGAACGTGCAGAGGTCATTGTCTTTGAGCGTTCTGGTTTTATTTCTTACGCAAATTGTGGTCTTCCTTATTACATAGGAGATGTAATTACAGATTCGCAGGAACTGACTCTTCAGACACCGGAAAGCTTTTGGCGGCGCTTCCGCATCGATATGCGGGTGCGCCACGAAGTGACCGCCATCGATCCCGCGCGCAAGACTGTCACGGTGCGCAAGCTGGACACAGGCGAAGTCTTTGAGGAGTACTACGATAAGCTCCTTCTCTCCCCCGGTGCAAAGCCAGCACTTCCAAAGTTTCCTGGGATGGATAACGAGAAACTATTTGTGCTGCGCACCGTGGAGGACACTCTGCGCATCCATACATTTAGGGAACAGCAAAATCCTGCATCCGCAGTCATAGTCGGAGGCGGCTTCATCGGTCTTGAGATGGCAGAAAACCTGCGGGGGCTCGGCATGGAAGTGACGATCGTGCAGCTTTTAGATCAGCTCTTGGGCCAGCTTGACTACGATATGGCCTCTTTCGTCCACGCAAAGATGCGCGAGAAGGGCGTCAATCTCATGCTCAGCCATTCCGTTGAGGGCTTTGAAAAGAGCGAGAATGCCGTGAAAGTTCTGCTGAAGGACACTCAGCCGCTCAACGCAGACATGGTGGTTCTCGCGATCGGCGTCTCGCCCGATACGCACCTCGCCGAGTCCGCTGGCCTAAAGCGCGGCGTCCGCGGCAGTATCGCAGTGAACGAGCGCATGGAAACTTCCGCTCCCGACATTTACGCCGTCGGCGACGCGGTCGAAGTGAGGCACTCTGTCACCGGGGAAAAAACTCTGATCTCCCTCGCAGGCCCGGCGAACAAACAGGGGCGCATCGCCGCGGACAATATCTGCGGCGGCGACAGCGTATATCGAGGCGCTCAGGGATCCTCGGTCATCAAAGTGTTCGATATGACCGTCGCGACAACGGGAATCAACGAGCAGGGCGCAAGGGATGCCGGCATCAACTGCGACAAAGTATTCCTCTCCCCCGCAAGCCACGCCTCCTATTACCCCGGCGGCAAACTTATGACGATAAAAGTGCTTTTTGAAAAAGAAACCTATCGGCTTCTTGGCGCTCAGATCATCGGCTTCGACGGCGTCGATAAGCGGATCGATGTGCTGGCCACCGCCATGCTCGCCGGACTGACCGCGCTGCAGTTAAAGGATCTCGATCTCGCCTACGCGCCGCCCTACTCCTCCGCCAAAGACCCGGTCAATATGGCCGGCTTTATGATCGAGAATATCGCAGAAGGAACCTTAAAGCAGTTCCATTGGCACGAAGCCGACTCCCTGCCCCGCAGTGGCAGCGTAACCCTTCTGGACACCCGCACCCCTGCGGAATATGCCTCCGGTCACATGGATGGCTTCGTGAACATCCCCGTGGACGAGCTGCGGGATCGGATCGGCGAGTTAGCAGCAGAAAAGCCTGTATATGTGGTCTGCCAGAGCGGTCTGCGCAGCTATATCGCATGCCGTCTCTTAAGCCAGAACGGATTTGACTGCTACAATCTCTCCGGCGGCTACCGCCTCTATGAGGCAGTCACAAAAGACCGCATGGTCGCGGAGAGGGCGCTCCCCTGCGGGATGGATATCTGACGGCAGAGGGCAGGCATATCTTGCAGAGAGCATTCCGACCGCCGCCAAAGAGCTGTCGGAATGCCCTCCATATTTAAGCTCACTCTGTTCCACGGCATCCCACTCCCGCTCCCTTACAAAATAAGAATTATATAATGTCCAGTCGTGTCCAACCACTTTTTATCGGATACCCCCATCCCTGCAGTACAGGCCTCCGCTCCACCTTAGATTGTATAGACTTCGTTGCAATTTTGTTACATTCAAGCATGTGATAATCCGCCAGAATCATCATACCTAAAATTGCTTCTATACTGTGCGCTGCCTCATAATCACTATGTAAATCCAATGTCAGCACACTGCAATTCGTAAAGAAATCCTGCGCATCTCTGTGAAATAATTTGATTGTGCCGGCCACACTACCCGTCGTTTTCTATTCCCTCCTCCTGAATTCGTAAGTTTTTATATGCTTGTAGTCTACAAACTGCTCGTTTCCATCCGAATCAATCGTGTAGGTAAGCACATCATATCCGGCCGGATTATGCGCTCCAACTTGCGGTGTAATCCCAAACTGGAGTTCAATCAGTCTGCCCTCTTTTTTCTGAACATCTAATAGCATTGTCTCATAGTTATATACCGTTACAGTTCTGTCCTCTTTTTGCACATAGTACGCCTCGACTCGCGCTCGGATATCTTGGATAAACACTGCTATAATTAACTCGTCCTTCATTTCCTGCTCTGTTTGCAAATGAATATCAAACGTTTTTAAGTCCTTTTCTCCGCCTCTCATATAAACTGCTGCTGTGAATATGCCTATACACAGCAGCACAATGGGGATCACTTTCTTGGCCATAAACTCCACCGCGAATATTTTATACTAAGTGTATTAAACTTTCGCGCTGTTTATCACACTTTGGATTCTACCGCGACAAGCTCACACAGCATTCGCAGTGTTTCGTCCATGGAAATAAATCCACAGGCTGGCATTCCGCCGCCTGATACCCCCTCTTCGTGAGATATTTCAAATCCCGCGCCAGCGTCTCTGGATTGCAGGAAATATACACCACTTTTTTCGGCGCCAGCCTCACTACGGAAGCCAGGAATGCCTCGTCACTTCCGGCTCTTGGCGGATCCATAAATACCACATCCACATCCGCACCTGACTCCGCCATCTCCACCATAAATGCTCCCGCATCGGCGTTATAAAACTGCACATTTTTCACCTGATTCCTCTTCGCATTCGTGACGGCATCCCGCACCGCGTCCTTATTGAGCTCCACACTGACGACTTCCCCTGCCTGCGCAGACGCGACAATCCCGATCGTTCCAGTACCGCAGTACGCATCGACAACCCGCTCCTTCCCGGTCAGCCCGGCATACTGGATTGCCCTGCGGTACAAAATCTCCGTCTGCACCGGATTCACCTGGTAAAAAGACTTCGGGGAGATGCGAAACGTACACCCGCAGAGTACATCCTCGATATATCCCTTTCCGTAAATGACTGTCTCCCACTCCCCAAGCACCATGCTCGTCCTCCTGTCATTGACATTAATGACTACCGTGGTGATCTCCGGGTGCAGCTTCCGAAGCGCCTTCACAAAATTGTTTTTTGACGGCAGAATGGGTGAGCCAAGCACCAGCACCACCATGATTTCACCGGTGTGAAAACCACGGCGCACCAGCACATGGCGGAGCAGACCATAGCCGGTATCCTCGTCGTAAGTCTTGATCTTAAAAGAGCGCATAAGCCCCCTGACGTCCCGAATGATGGCATCCGCCTTCTCATCCTCAATCTGGCAAGAATCGATGTTCACCACGTCGTGCGTTCCAGCTTTGTAGACGCCGGAGATCACAGTTCCCCCTTTGGCAATGTCAAACACCGCGTGAACTTTATTTCTATACTACCGAAACCTTCGTCCACGAACAAGTTGCACATCGGAATGTTACGCGACGAAA
>CAJLGN010000101.1 GCA_905206195.1 uncultured Roseburia sp. | reverse complement strand
CAATCTTTGCCCGCCCATTTTCTCCTCCGCCGTGTGGAAATAAATGCCGCTGGCCATATCCTGCAGACAGATATTTTCACCCTCAGCGGCCACGAGCCGCGCCTGCCCCCGGTCGATGAGCTCCGTCATGTCAATGTGAAGATGCTTTTGCTTTTTTAGGATTTCCCTGCACAAAAGCAGCTCCTCATACCTCCGGTAGATATCCGGGCGTCTGGTTTTTGTGCGCGCCGCGGACTGCTGCCTGCGCCAGGCACGGATTTTTTTCTGATCCCCCGAGAGCAGCACCTGGGGCACTTTTTTTCCCATCCACTCCCGCGGTCTCCTGTATTGGGGGTACTCCAGCAGATTCCCCTCAAAGGATTCCGCCGCGCCGGAGACATCGTTGCCGAGCACTCCCGGCACCATGCGGGCGATGGCATCCACCATCACCATGGCGGGCAGCTCCCCGCCCGTCAGGACATAGTCACCGATCGATACATAATCCGTCACGATTTCCTCGAGCACCCGCTCGTCAATCCCCTCATAGTGCCCGCAGAGGAGCACCAGCGACTCCTCTCTCGCCAGCTCCTTGGCCTTCCCCTGTGAAAACGTCTCCCCCTGCGGTGTCAAGTACACCGTCCTGGGTCGCCTTCCAGCTTTCTTTTGCACCGCTCTCCACGCATCGTAGACAGGCTGCGCCTGCATCAACATCCCCGCACCTCCGCCGTACGGGTAGTCATCCACCTTTTTGTGCCTATCCTGCGTGTAATTCCGGATGTCCACCGCCTCGATGGAGAGCAGTCCACGCTCGGCGGCGCGCCCGATGATGCTCGCAGAGAGCCCCTGCATCACCATCTCCGGAAACAGAGTCAATATATGAAACTCCATAAATCTTATCTCCCTCTCTCAGATGAACAGCAAAAATAAATAGAATAGAAATCCCAGCACACTGAGAACCAGCGCGACGATCCCGATTGCAAAACCGGCGTTTGCCATGCCTCTTTTGGAGGATTTAACTCCCTTTCGCCCATATACAATCCCAAGTCCTCCAAACAAAAATCCCATCCAACAGACCGGTATCGCCAGCACAACTCCCACCAGTGCACACACCAGCGCAATCACAGCATATTTGTCCGTATTCGTGCCCTGCACATAGATCACTCCCCCGCTCTGCGGGATCGCTGCGTGCACATTTGGCATCTGCTGTACTCCGCCCTGCCCCCACGTCATCTCTCCTTGAACCGGGAGAGGCTGAAACAAAAGCCCGACCAACTTCTCGATATCTTTTTTGTAGACAGACTTTGGGATGCATCCCACACATCCGATCAGCGCATTTTCCCCGCCGCACACACCGGGCAGCCACAGGGTTCTCGTCCACGCCTCGACATGAAAAATCCCGTTCTGATACCACCAAATCAAAAATTTGGGGATCTCAAAAAAACCGTCGCCTGCCCGGTAGACCATCTGTCCTTTAAACTCCTCTAAGGCAAATCCATGTTTGTACAAAAAATCACCCACAATGTACTGCACAAAATCTTCCGGTCTGCCCAGCTGTACTTCTCGGATATACCGCGCCATCTCTCTCCTCCGCTTTATCTCTCGTTCAACTCCAAAAGCCCCGGCAGCAGATGCACGGTGACCGTGCCGCCCGCAATGTCAACAGCTTTTACGCAGTCTCGGATTGCCGGAAGCAGCAACTCCCCTGCACGCTCTCTGCCGATCACGTAGACATCGTTTGCACCCGTCTGGAGCACATCTGTGATCCGCCCCAGCTCCTCTCCATCATCTGTCACCGCCAAAAGTCCGATCAGATCCGCGATAAAATATTCGTTCTCCCCAAGTGCGACCGCGTTCTCCCGCGTCACATAGAGACTTTTTTTCCGGTATTTCTCCACATCATTGATATTATCGATCCCCTTGAATTTCAGGATGACCATATTTTTAAAAAACTTTACTCCCTCAATCTGAAGGTCAATTTTCTCCTTGCCCGTGTCCAGTATCACGCTCTTTAGCTGCTGGAAGCGCGCAGCGTCATCCGTTGTCGGAAATACCTTCACTTCCCCGCGCACTCCGTGTGTTGTGGTGATGATTCCCACCTGCAATAAATCTTCCATCCGCTTCCTCCCTGTCCCGCAACCCCGTTGCTGTGCACTGTTATTCTATCACAGAACAGGCCCACGGGTAAACCTCCGCTTTCCCTAAATAAAGGAAAAAGCCACCCCGGTGGACTCCCGGGATAGCTTTAGCGTTACTATAGAATCTCCACAATAACTTTTTTGTCTTCTTTTGAGGCAGCAGCCTTCACAACAGAGCGAATCGCCTTTGCAATTCGTCCCTGTTTGCCGATTACCTTGCCCATGTCGGACTGCGCCACACGCAGTTCCAGAATGATGGCTCCCTCGTTCTCAGTCTCGGTTACTACAACCTCATCCGGGCAATCGACCAGTGATTTCGCAATTACTTCAACTAATTCTCTCATTAGATCCACCTCACGAATCCTATTTCTCGATGCCTGCGCTCTTAAAAATACGAGCTACGGTATCGGTCGGCTGAGCTCCGTTTGCTAACCACTTCTTAGCTAACTCCGCATCTACATGATACTCGCTTGGATCTCTTGTCGGATCATAAGTTCCAATCTCCTCGATGCATCTTCCATCTCTCGGAGATCTGGAATCCGCTACAACGATTCTATAGAAAGGAGCTTTTTTCTGTCCCATTCTTCTCAGTCTGATCTTTACTGCCATTGCTTTCACCTCCTTAAACTTGCTGACATATATTAGAATGCGCAATGCGCAATTCTTAACTTAATACGAAAGTCTGCCCGCCAGACTCCTGTGCCCCAAACGGTGCCGCTTTCGGCCCGCCCGGTGTCCGGTGGAGTTCGCATCAAAACGGAAGTCCCTTGAACATTCCTCTTCTGCCCTTCTTCATCATGCCAGGCATCTGCTTCATCATCTTTTTCATCTGATCAAACTGCTTGACCAAACGATTGACCTCCGAGATATCCACCCCGGCCCCCTGCGCAATTCTGCGCTTCCTGCTGGGATTCATAAGTCCCGGGTTCTGTCTCTCCTGCGGCGTCATGGAATAGATGATCGCCTCGGTGCGCGCCATGCTCTTCTCCGCCGCCACCTCATCGATGTCCGGCATTTTGCCGCCGCCCATCCCAAGTCCCGGCATCAGACCAAGGATACTGGAAAGTCCGCCCATCTTCTTCATCTGACTCATCGACTCCAAGTACATCTCAAAGTCAAATTCAGTCTTGCGCATCTTCTGCTCAAGCTTCTTGGCCCTCTCCTCGTCAAAATCCTCCTGCGCCTTCTCAATCAAAGTGAGCACGTCACCCATGCCAAGGATGCGCGACGCCATGCGTTCCGGGTAAAACTGCTCCAAATCAGAGAGCTTCTCCCCCATCCCTCCGTAAAGAATCGGCTTTCCGGTCACTGCCCGGATGGAGAGTGCAGCACCGCCTCTGGTATCGCCGTCAAGTTTTGTCAGTATGACGCCGTCAATGCCAATCTGCTCGTCGAAGGTCTTCGCCACGTTCACCGCATCCTGCCCGGTCATAGAATCCACGACCAGCACCGTCTGATGCACGGTAACGCTTTCCTTTATCTGTATCAACTCTGCCATCATGTCCTCATCCACATGAAGACGCCCGGCAGTATCGAGAATTACAATGTTAAACTCCTGCTTTAATGCGCGCTCAATCGCCGCCTTTGCAATATTGACAGGACTGTTCTTATCGCCCATGGAAAAGACTTCCACACCCTGCTTCTCGCCATTAATCTGGAGCTGTTCAATCGCCGCAGGTCGGTAGATGTCACACGCCGCAAGCAGCACTTTCTTTCCCTTCTGCTTGAACTTGCCCGCAAGCTTCGCCGCAGTGGTCGTCTTTCCTGCGCCCTGAAGACCCGTTATTAGGATGACCGTGAGAGATTTTCCCGGCTGCAGCTGAATCTCGGTCGTCTCGGATCCCATCAGGCTGACCATCTCTTCATTCACGATCTTAATGACCATCTGCCCCGGATTCAGTCCGTTCATCACGTCCTGTCCGATCGCGCGCTCCTGCACATCCTTGACGAACTGCTTTACGACCTTAAAATTGACATCCGCCTCCAAGAGCGCCATCTTTACTTCCCTGAGCGCAGTCTTGACATCGTCCTCGGTGAGGCGCCCCTTGCTCCTTAGGTTCTTAAATACGTTTTGAAGTTTTTCAGATAAGCTGTCAAATGCCATCTATAACTCCTCTAATATTCGATTGGAAATCTTTGCGATCTCCTCTATAATTGCATCGTCGTGACTCTCGTGGAATTCTCCCGCCAGTCTGTGGATGCTCTCCACATTCCGCTTCGCAGCCATAAACTTTGCGATCAGATGAAGCTTCTCCTCATAACCCTCCAAAGCTCTGGTACAGCGCCGCACCATATCGTGCACACTCTGTCTGCTGATACCCTCCTCATCCGCGATCTCGCCGAGGGACAGGTCATTAAAAACGAAATCTTCGTAGATCTTCCTCTGGTGCTCGTTCAACAGTTCCCCGTAAAAGTCATAGAGGTACGCCTGCTCTATTTTTTCTTCCATTTCTCATCACCTAGGGTAGATTATCATAAAAGGAAATGGGTGTCAAGTATTTTTTCTTGACAGTATACTTCCATCTGGGACACAAAAAAGCCGCCCCCGATGGTGACTGCCCGTAAAACAGCAGCAACAACAAACTCAATTGTGGGAGAGGGCTGCCGTACAAAGTGTGGAAAAGCGCAGGAGGCCAAGTCGTTTCCTCAATAGCTTCAAAAGTGCCACTGCCAGTTTTTTATGCTCAGGTATTACCATTGGACAGTGACAGATACACGCCATACAGTGCGTACAGCTGTCTCCCCACACAGGCTTTCCGTTTTCCAGCCGAACATTGTTAAGCGGACAGACGCCAACGCATTTACCACACGAAACACAATCGCCAGTGACATAAAACTTCTTTGCGTGAACAAATATCGGATAAAAAATATCGTTTACAATTCCGCTGTTGATTTTATCCCCGAATGAAATATCCGATTTCGGGAAGCGCTCGCCTCTCTTAATGAAAAGTGCCACACGGTCTATGACCCCTTCCGCCCGCTCTATAATTTGCAATGCTTTTTCCTCGGTCGGCGTGGAAAACAAAGCAATATAGTTTTCGGGCATTGTAATTCCGATACAGCCGCAATAATTCATGTTCTTTTCGACGCAAAGCTTTCCGAGATATTTGTCTCGTTTCCGATACTCCCGCCGCAAGTCATCACAAAACAAATATCCCTGCTTCCCGCAAAGTTTGTGTTTTCCAACCACCTCTGCACGATGCGCGGTATTCTCCAAGCGTAAGTCGGAGCGACATCACCCACAGACGGTCGGAGTGCATTTCTGAAAAATCGTCTTTTTTTATCTTCTCAAAAACGTTAATAACCGCGTCGTCAATTTCTTTTCCAATTCTCTTTGCTGCATATTCGCTGTTGCCCGTTCCTGAAAAATATAAAATCATAGCTTTCTCCTTTTACGACTGTGCGCTGATGTGCTGAATGCTTGCGTACACGAGATTGATTCAATCGGCAATCTCTTTCCACTCTGTTCCATCAACACTCAAATAATAATAGTTTTTCGTCCCCTCACGGTGCATTGCAACAATGCCCTCCTCTTTTAATATCTGAAGATGATGAGCGACGGACGGTCTTGTAAGGTGTGTTTTCTGAGCGATCTCCCCTACCCGGATACCCGTCAAGTCGCTTTCCAACAAGCAATGTCGAAACAACATCGGTAAAGAAACTCATTACCATAAAGGAGCAATAATTACAGGTAATCCACCAAGCGCACACAATCCTCAAGCGATCGATTTCCTTGCGGACTGCGCGGGCTCCTCCTTGCTCACATACACTTACCTCTGTTGCTGCTGCAATAAAATACCGGCGTTTTCAAAACTATATTCTTAACTCCCTACTTTTCCGTCTCCAATTTTTTTCATAAATAAAAAATATTTTTTATAAATTTGCCACAACGCCGCAAA
>CAJLGN010000100.1 GCA_905206195.1 uncultured Roseburia sp. | reverse complement strand
GCCGCCCCGAAGCGGCTCCATGATGATTACCGGCAGCCCCTTGGCATGCGCGTAGCGCAGCCCCTCCACGCCCGCCTGCGAGTGCTCATCAATATAATTGTACTGGATCTGACAAAAATCCCAATCGTACGCGTCCACAAGCCGCTGGAACATATCCGTCTTACCATGGTAAGAAAATCCGATATTTCGTATCTCTCCTGATTTCTTTTTTTCCTCAATCCATTCCGTGATGCCACGCTTTTTTAACTTTTCCCAGGTCGGAATATCCGTCAGCATATGCATCAGATAATAATCTATGTAGTCCGTCTGAAGACGACGCAGCTCTTCCCGGAACATCTTCTCCACGCCCTCTATAGACTTGATCAGATAGTGCGGCAGCTTAGTCGCCAGATAAACCTGTTCCCTACATCCGTTTCGGTGGAGAATCTCGCCCACGGCCACCTCATTTCCCGGGTATACATACGCCGTATCCAGATAGTTCACACCGGCGCGGATGGCGGCCATAACCTCCGCCTCCGCCTTATCGATGTCCGTGCTGTTTCCCCTTTTTGTAAAACGCATACACCCGTATCCCAAAACTGATATATCATTTCCATTTTTATCTTTCCGATACTGCATCATATCCTCCATTTCATACAGTCATCGACAATTTTCCTGCATTTTTCCCCGCAATTTAATTTATTGTTCAAATTATATATTTATTTCAAACAATTTAGATGCAGCCAAATTCACAATGCACCTTTCACTGCCCACTCACTCCTACAAATCTGCAAGCTCTTCCAGCCAGATGTGCGCACAGGCGTCCGACGGCATGCGCAGATCTCCCCGCGGCGAAACGGCAACGCTCCCCACCTTCGGTCCATCCGGCAGGCAGGAGCGCTTGAACTGCTGTGTGAAAAATCTGTGGTAAAAAGTTTTCAGCCATTTTAAAATCGTCGCATCATCATAGATTCCCGCAAAGGCGATCCGCGCGAGACGATAGATTTTCGCCGGGGCGCAGCTCTGCCTTAGCATGTGGTACAAGTAAAAGTCGTGAAGCTCGTAAGGTCCCACAATATCTTCGGTCTTCTGCGAAATTTCTCCCTCCTCCGGGGGCAGAAGTTCCGGAGAAACCGGCGTGTCAAGCACATCCAACAGAACCCTGGTCAGCGTGGAGTCCCCGCAAGTATCCGCGTAAAACTGCACCAGATGACGCACAAGTGTCTTTGGGACAGAACTGTTCACCGCGTACATCGACATGTGATCCCCATTGTAAGTGGCCCACCCCAGCGCAAGCTCCGAGAGATCACCTGTCCCGATGACCATTCCTCCCACCCGGTTGGCGATATCCATCAGAATCTGGGTCCGCTCCCGCGCCTGTGCATTCTCGTAGGTCACATCATGGACTGATGCATCCTGCCCGATGTCGCGGAAGTGCCCCAAAACTGCCTCTTTGATATCCACCTCCATAAAATCGGTGCCCAGCGAGCGGATGAAGTTCACAGCGTTGTCGTACGTCCTGCCTGTGGTGCCAAAACCTGGCATTGTGACTGCCTTAATATGGTTGTGTGGGATTCCAAGTAGATCAAATGCCCGCACTACGACAAGCAAAGCCAGCGTGGAGTCCAGTCCCCCTGATATCCCAACGACTGCAGTCCTGCAATTCGTGTGCTCCAGACGCTTCTTAAGCCCCATCGCCTGCATGGAGAGAATCTCCTCACAGCGCCTTTCGCGTTCTGTCCGATCTCCCGGAACGAACGGCATCGGATCGATATTCCGGGTCAGTCTGGTTTCTTCTACCTTTAAAGAAAACAAAATCTCCTTGTATCCGTCCTCCCGCATCTCAAATGTAGTCATTCTCCTGCGCTCGGCAATCAGCCGCTCCACGTCGATCTCCGACCAGATACTCTCGTTAAAAAAACGGGCGGACTCTCTCAAAAGCCGACCGTTCTCCGCAATCAGATTGTGCCCGGAGTACACGACGTCCTGCGTGGATTCTCCGCCCCCTGCACTCGCGTAGACATAACCGCACAAAAGCCTCGCAGACTGACCGCGCACCAGCTCTCTGCGGTAGATATCCTTTCCGGTGATCTCGTTGGACGCCGAGAGATTGACCAACAGTGTCGCCCCGTTTCTTGCGTGGCGGATGCCGGGCGGTTCCGGCGTCCACAGATCCTCGCAGATCTCCACTGCAATCTTGAGCGCCGACATCGCGCGACAGACAAACAAAAGCTTTGTCCCCATCGGCACGTTCTTCTCCCCGAGTAGGAACTCCACGGAATCTTCCATACCGCGGGTGAAATAGCGCGTCTCGTAGAATTCATTGTACGCGGGGAGATAGGTCTTTGGCACAAGCCCCAGCACCTCACCGTCACTTATCACCGCCGCTACATTATATAGCTTACCATTATGGCACAGCGGAAGCCCCACAAGGATCACCGCATCCATCCCAGCGGTAAATCCTGCTATCCGAAGCAGCGCATCTTTTGCCCCGGCGAGAAGCTTCTCCTGCAAAAACAAATCCCCGCAGGTGTATCCTGTGATGCAAAGCTCCGGGAGCACAATCACCTTCGCTCCCTCAGCTGCCGCCTCCCCGATACACGTGCACAACACATCTGCATTGTAATCTGTATCCGCAACTCGGATTGCCGGTGTCACCGCCGCAACCTTTACAAATCCGTCCCTCATACCATTTTTCCTTCCCCGGTGCGCATTTCCCTAAGCTCCTCCACCTCAAAGTGGTATGCTTTGTTACAAAACTGACATTTTACCTCGATGGACTCCCCGTCATTTATGATGTCGTCCAGATCCTTTTTGCTTAGGCTTGCGATCGCCCGCGACACCCTCTGCTTCGAGCAGTCACACTGGAAGGATGCCTCTGTGGTATCCGTGATCTCAAGTCCGAACTCTCCCAGCACAATTGAAAGAATCTGCTCAGGAGTGTTGCCCTCCTCCAACATCTCAGTGACGGAGGCGATCTCCGTGATCTTTTTCTCCAGCCGATTTACGATCTCATCCTGCGTAAACGGCATGAGCTGGATGATAAACCCACCCGCCTGCCTAACTGAACAATCCCTATCCACCAAAACCCCAAGTCCCACCGCCGATGGCACCTGCTCCGACGTGGCGAAATAGTAGGTCAGATCCTCCGCGATCTCCCCCGTCTGGAGCGCAATCTGCCCCACATATGGCTCCTTTAGCCCCATGTCCTTCATGACACTCATGACGCCCAGAGAAAGCGCCCCGCCCACATCCAATTTGCCAGCATCATTGAGTGGAAGCTCCACATCGGAGACCAGCGGAAATCCCTTCACGTGGCCGGCCGCGTCCGCGGTCACAGTCAGTCCCTTGGCCGGTCCGCTGCACTGTATCCGAATCGTGAGAAGATCCTTCTCGCTCTTCATCATCAAACCCATCATGGCAGCCCCGGAGAGCAATCTGCCCAGCGCAGCCGTGATGACCGGACTCGTTCCATGATCACGCCTCGCCTGCTCCACCAGGGCTCTCGATGTGATAGCGAACGCCCGAATCTGGCCGTCCGCCGCCGTCGCCCTTACAATATAATCGTTCATGTGTCTCCTCCCCGTGTCTTCTATATCCCTCTGTGTCCCTGTTTGCTGTTTGCTGTCTGCCTCTGCGATCACCACAGACAATCACATCTTTTTGCATTCCCGCGCGATCACATAGATGCGCTCGCTCTCTGCGTGCACCGGATCTCTGGTAAACGCGTCATAAGCTGCTACAAATTCCAGCCCCGCCTCCGTGAGCAGCCGCCCGACTGTTGCAAGCGCATACGCTCTCTGGTAGTGCGTCTCCTCATATTTCCGGTACAGGTCGTCCCTTTCACGGATAAAAAGCGTCAGATCATACTCGTTGATGCCGCTCTCCTCATCATAATAATTATTCCAGATAAAGCTGCCCTCCCGGCGGTTCTCGCTGATGGTGACCTCCCCCAAAAGCTCCCTGTACTTATATACTGTGTTCAGATCAAAGATAAACATACCCCGTGGATCCAGATAATTGTTCACGAGCCGGAACACCTGCAAAAGCTCCGCCTCATCCGTGATGTAATTCACAGCGTCACAGATGCTGACCACGGCGCGCACTGTGCCGTACAGCTCAAACTCCCGCATATCCTGAAGGAGATAGAGAATCTGTCTCGACTGTCGCGCCGCGAATCCCGTCTCCTCCAAAAGCTCTTCTCCGCGAATCTCTGCCTCCCGGGCGAGCTCCAGCATCTCCACAGAATTGTCCACCCCGATCATATCGTAACCGGCCTGCGACAAAAGTCTTGTGAGTCTCCCGGTTCCACAGCCGAGATCCAGCACAAGCCCATCCCGGATTCCATATTCCTCCAGCAAGCTTTTAATATATCTGCTCCACGCCTCATAGGGTACGTCATCCATAAAAAGATCATACACCTGGGCAAAACTGCTGTACGCCTCCACGCTCTCACCCGCTTTCCCACTCCTGCAATACTTCTATCTATACTATCAATTTTTCTCCTCAAAATCAAGACGGGGACGCGCTCATTTTCGCAGCCTGTACACGAGATCTGTGATTCCATTATATGTCTGGACAGACATGAACTCCAACTCAACCGCGCCCGGGCGTCGGTCAAACAACCGTATCCCTTCGCCCAAAATCGTGGGAATCACGGAAATACAAAATTCATCTATGAGCCCCTCCGCGAGCATTTGGTTCACAAGAGACGCGCCTCCGCAGATCCAGATGTCTTTGCCGCTCTCCGCCTTAAGTGCACCGATCAGTTCCCGCACTGGCTTATCCGTAAATATGATCTCCTCCGTGGATGGGATTTTTTTATGTGTCATGACATAACTTTTCATCCCACTGTACACCCACTCTCCCGGGGAAAGCTCTGTTGTGATCTGATGATACGTCCTGTACCCCAAAATCACTGTGTCAATCCCCTCCACAAATCCGGGATAGCTGCCCTCGTTTGCGCTGTCACTTCCGTCCCCCGCAAGCCACGCGACATCCCCGTTTTGGTCCGCAATATACCCGTCTAAGCTCATCGCAATATATAACACTACTTTTCTCATAATCACACGCACTCCCTCTCACAAAAACTGAAATCATCCAGACATCCGGCGAAACATATATTTCTCTCCACACGCCCGCACCCGGCCCACGAAAACCTGCTTGATTATTTTATCCGCAACACGTATACTTATGTCATACCGTAGTTTTATTTTAGACTACTTGATTCTACAGGAAAAGGATTTTATCGATTTATGCCGGAAAATTATGAGAACTATATCACCAAAAATATAAAAGCCTTCTACAGGCGGAGATTGGTCACCCCTATCCTGTATCTGCTCATACTTGTTTTGTGCTGGTTTCTTTTCTCTCTCGATGAACCGCTGTTTCCTGATTCGCTCTCCCCGACGGACACGCTTGAGAGCGCTTACCGCGACGGCACCACCTACGTGCAGGCGAGTCTTTCTGATTTAAAATTTACCGGCTACACCCAGATCTTCCTCGGAAATATCACAGGCTATTACTACTATACAATGCGGGGCGAGAAGTGCATCATCGTCCTTCTCTCCCCGGATACCAGTGAGCAGGGACTCCCCGTCATCGAACATACCGACTTCAACGGGAAGATCCTGCACGCACCCAAAAGCTTTGAGGCACTGCTCAACAACCTCTCAACCGATTTAAACTGGACAGAAAATGGAATCCGCAATGAGGTTTCCCCCTATGTGCTCAGTGAGCCGGACTACAACACCTTCGGAAATATCGCGCTCTACGCCGTCTTGTTTTGCACCGGCGGATATGCTCTGATATCTCTGATTCTTTTTATTCTTTATATCAAATTTCCTGTGTTCTCCCCGCCCTGTCAGGAACTCGCGCTGTTCGGGAATCCGAAAAAGCTTTTGGAGCAGGCTGAGGACGAGCTTGCAACCTTACCCCAGCTCGCAACGGAGGATATGTTCATCACAGAGCACTTTTTCATCGAGACTTCCGTGTATGGAAATGCGATTGTACCCATCGACGAGATTATCTGGATCTACAAGTACTCGACCCTGCACAAATTTCTCTGGTATCATTTCAGCATCTC
>CAJLGN010000099.1 GCA_905206195.1 uncultured Roseburia sp. | reverse complement strand
TTTGACTTTGCTACTCCGGGAACCGGCAGTTTATCTGGCAAAGGTGGGCAGAATAGCAACGCTGCGGGGGGAGACGGAGTGGAGCGTCCCTTTTACGAGGAGATAGAAGAGGGGGCTGCGGTCTTTGTGCCGGACGGGGCGAGACTGCAGGAGGATGCCCCGATTTTCCGGGAGAAACCGCAGTACGTCGATGAGAATGTGCCGCCATTTTACGACGCGATGGCGGAGGAGTTTGCTGCCCGCCAGGCGGAGGAGGAATCCGAGCAGAGCGCAGGCATGAATTTTTTGGATGAATTTGTAAAATAGAGCGGCAGAAAAGGGCGGCGACAGTGGAATCCCTGAAATTTTTTATGGACACAGTTGGCGATAAGTTTTAAAATTAGGAAAAAATAATATTATTTACATATACCGCCGAAAATATCCGCGTGTATAAGAAAGAAGGAAAAATGGAAAACGCAAAAATCAGAAATCTGTACGACCTGAATGAGACGATCGCAAAAGATTTGTTTGAAGGCCTGATCTATCCCTGGGAGGCCCTTGCAAAAATCAGCGACTTTATCAGAGCATTTGGCCCGACGCTCGATGCAGAGTGCTTTGAGCAGCGCAGCGAGGATGTCTGGGTGGCGAGAAGTGCAAAGATTGCACCTACAGCTTTCTTAAATGGACCCTTAATTATTGATGAAAATGCTGAAATAAGACATTGTGCATTTGTGCGCGGCAGTGCTATTGTTGGTAAGAATGCTGTGATTGGCAACTCGACAGAGCTTAAAAATGTAATTATATTCAATTCTGTGCAGGTGCCACATTACAATTATGTGGGGGATTCAATCTTGGGATACAAATCGCATATGGGGGCGGGATCCATTACATCCAATGTAAAGTCAGATAAAACACTAGTCGTAATAAAGGATAAGAAAGAAGAAATTAAAACAAAATTAAAGAAAATAGGAGCGCTGGTCGGCGACTATGTGGAGGTTGGATGCAATTCTGTCTTAAATCCGGGGACGGTGATCGGACGCCACTCCAATATTTATCCGTTGTCCTCTGTGCGGGGGGTCGTACCGGAATCTTTTATATATAAAAGCAGAAGCGAGATTGTGGAAAAGTTTGACAGAGAGCAGTGATGTCTCGCATTCAGAGGAATCTTTTCTCGTATTTTGTACTTTACTATTTCGTCAAAATGTGCGAGAATAAATCCGGTATGTTAAATGAGTAACAAACTTTTCATACATACATTTCTATAGTTAAGCGAAAGGAGTCTTAAAATGATTTACACGAAGGAAGTTGAAAACATGTGCCCGATTACAAAAGGCGCAACACATGAACCAGCTCCAATTCCGGAAGAAGGCAAATGGGTTCATTCTAAAAAAATTGAGGATATCTCAGGTTTTACACACGGTGTGGGCTGGTGTGCTCCTCAGCAGGGTGCCTGCAAGCTTTCCTTGAATGTGAAGGACGGTGTAATCGAAGAGGCGTTGGTGGAGACTATCGGATGTTCCGGTATGACACACTCCGCAGCTATGGCAGCCGAGGTGCTGCAGGGAAAGACCATTCTTGAAGCATTAAACACAGACCTCGTCTGTGATGCAATCAATACAGCTATGAGAGAGTTATTCTTACAGATCGTTTACGGTCGTACTCAGAGTGCGTTCTCTGACGACGGACTTCCGATCGGCGCAGGTCTGGAGGATTTAGGAAAAGGACTTCGCTCCCAGGTTGGTACGATGTATGCTACCAAAGCGAAGGGTGTTCGTTACTTAGAGATGGCGGAGGGCTATGTGACAGGAATCGCTCTCGACGAGGACAATGAAGTTATCGGATATCAGTTCGTTTCCCTTGGCAAGATGACTGACTTCATCAAAAAAGGCGATACTCCTAACGATGCGTGGGAGAAGGCAAAGGGTCAGTACGGGCGTGTGGAAGATGCTGCAAAGATCATCGACCCGCGTGAAGAGTAAAGATAAGGAAAGGAGAACGAAGATAATGGCTTTATTTGAATCATATGAAAGAAGAATTGACCAGATTAATGCTGTGCTTAACAGCTATGGCATCAGCTCCATTGAAGAAGCTGAGAAAATCACAAAGGACGCTGGGCTTGACGTGTACGAGCAGGTAAAGAAAATCCAGCCGATCTGCTTTGAGAACGCTTGCTGGGCTTACACTGTGGGTGCTGCGATCGCAATCAAAAAAGGATGCACAAAAGCTGCTGACGCCGCTGCAGCCATCGGTGAGGGACTCCAGGCATTCTGTATCCCGGGCTCCGTTGCCGACCACAGAAAAGTGGGATTGGGACATGGAAACCTCGGAAAGATGCTGTTGGAGGAGGAGACCGAGTGCTTCTGCTTCCTGGCAGGACATGAGTCCTTCGCGGCCGCGGAGGGTGCGATCGGTATTGCCGAGAAAGCGAACAAAGTTCGGCAGAAACCGCTCCGCGTTATCTTGAATGGTCTCGGAAAAGACGCGGCACAGATCATCTCCCGTATCAACGGCTTTACTTTCGTTGAGACAAAGTATGACTACAAGGGAGCAAAGTTAAATGTCGTATATGAGAAGGCATATTCCAAAGGGCTTCGCGCAACGGTAAAATGCTACGGTGCAGATGATGTGCAGGAGGGTGTTGCAATCATGCATCACGAGAACGTTGGCGTTTCCATCACGGGAAACTCCACGAACCCGACACGCTTCCAGCATCCTGTGGCAGGCACATACAAGAAAGAATGCATCGAGCAGGGAAAGAAATATTTCTCAGTGGCATCCGGCGGTGGTACAGGACGTACCCTTCACCCGGATAATATGGCGGCAGGTCCTGCTTCCTACGGTATGACCGATACTATGGGACGTATGCACTCTGACGCACAGTTCGCAGGTTCTTCTTCTGTGCCGGCGCACGTTGAGATGATGGGACTGATCGGAATGGGAAATAATCCGATGGTTGGCGCGACGGTCGCAGTTGCAGTTTCGATCGAGGAAGCTCACAAAGCAGGCAAGTGCTAAAGCATTAAAACAATTATTACTTATTTATAGGGGTTCTCAAGCCGATATTCGGTTTGAGAACCCCTTATTTTTGTCGCTGGGATTTTTCGTGACAAGAGGTGGAAACGCAAATTTTGTGTTTCCGTGGGCGATTGTGAGAGAGGAAAAATTGTAGGGTGCAAAATTTTGCGACAGCTTCTTAGGAAAAAGTTGTCAAGTAATGTAAATTATGGTAAGATAAAATTGTATTTTGATCTGTATTACCTAGTATTCATATCTTATTTATGGGAAAACGGGAGAATACGGAAAAAGATTGTGAAGAAAGAAAGCTTATGGAGGAGGATATATGAGAAAAAGCGTAAAAAAGAGAACGCTGTCTTTTGCTCTGGCTCTCATGCTTTTTGGCGTGACGGGCTGTGGACAGGGGAAGTCAGACACGGGAATCACGACGGAGGCGCGGAATGGGGCGCTCTATACTTATAATGAGTACATTTCCAAGGCGCCAGTGTCATGGAATCCCCACATTGGTGATTCGGACGCAGATTCTTACGTTCAGGGCTACACGGAGATGGGCCTGTATGCGATAAGTCTGGCTGATGATCTGGAGAACTACAGTTTTGTGGACGAGATGGCTGTGGGAGACCCGGCGGATGTCACAGCAGATTATGTGGAGAAATACGGCATCTCGGAGGGGGAGACCGGGAAAGCGTGGGAGATTGCGCTCAATCCGGATGCAGTCTGGGCCAACGGAGAGGCAATCACCGCAGAAGATTATTTATGGTCTATGGAGCAGCTTTTGAACACCGAAATGCAAAACAAGAAAGCGACCGCCTATTACACGGGCGACTCCGCCTTGTACAAGGCGAAGGACTATTATATTGGAAATAACGCAGAATATACAAAGATTCCTGTTGGAACTGTGTACAGTGACGAGGAGATTGCGGCGTTTGTGGCGGAGAACAGGCTGTTTTTTTCACTCTCTGCCATCCCTTTTTTGGATGAGGAGGGAGCACACACCCTCTCCAGTTATCATGATCTTGCGGAGAATCAGATGAAGCAGGAGGAGCCTAAGACCGCCATCTATTCCCTGTTTTTTGCAGACCGTGATTATGAGAACGGAACGGATATTACAGCAGTGCTCTCCGGTGATGGATTCCGTGAAAATGTCAGTGGCTATGTGCCTGTGACGGCCGAGAATCTGGAGCAGGTGAAGGAGGCGCTCGGCGTGTTCACATCCAACGTCGGAAGCCTGGGTGTGGACGCGGGGGAATGGTACAATCTCTGCGCTGTCAGCAGCGAGGCGGACACAGCAAAGACGGCATTCGATGAGGTGGGGATTTTTGCGACCGGTGATCTGAAGTTTGTGCTGGTGTTTGAGAATGCCCAGACACTTCGCGATGTCAAGAATCTGCTCTGCACCAATTGGATTGTCTATCGCCCCTATTATGAGGAGGGATTCTCCTATGTGGGGGATCTGAAGGTCACAAATTATGGCACTGCATCTGGAAACTATATGGCTTACGGCCCTTACGTGCTGGAGGCATATCAGACGGATAAGGAGCTTGTTTTCGCCAAAAATGACAGCTGGTACGGCTATCAGGAGGACAAGACAAACTATCACGAGGGGCA
Source organism: uncultured Roseburia sp. (assembly GCA_905206195.1). Classification (GTDB taxonomy): domain Bacteria; phylum Bacillota; class Clostridia; order Lachnospirales; family Lachnospiraceae; genus Roseburia. Next base: position 1,515 of record CAJLGN010000099.1, on the reverse strand, counting down.
GTATCAGACGAGCAGGATTGTGTCACAGATCATCGATCAGCAGTCGACGGCGCTTTTGGAATTTGAGAAGGGGAATCTGGACCAGGTGCGCCTGGCGTCCACCGATCTTGACAAGTATAAGTTCAGCGATTATCTGCTGACCAGAACCGGCGGAAATATCTGGCAGATCGCTTTCAACAGTGACGCGGAAAAGCTTGCGGATATTGAGTCTGATGGTCAGGGCAACCGGAGGGTGCTCTCCATCCAGGAATTCCGCAAGGGTCTCTCACTCAGCTTAAACCGCGCGGACATCGGCAAGAGTATCATGGTAGGCTCAAAGCCGGCATACGCCCTTATCAATGAGAATTACTATTATGATTTGGAGAATGACATGAACTCCATCTATCGCGATACCGACGCGGCCAAGGAGGCTATTACGGATCTTTACGGCATCCGCTATGGTGCGGGTGAGACCTACGCGACACTGGAGGACGCTTACCAGTCTGTGACTGGCTATGATATTACGGAGGCGACTGCCTGCTTTGAGGCGGCCTATGAGTATGCTGTGGCCAACGGGCTTTACACCGATGGAGAAAAAATACAGATCAATATTTACAACAACGCTCAGACAGCTGCGCTCACTGCACTTGGAGAGTACATGCAGTCCCAGGTGAATCTTGCCACCGAGGGGACTGGATTTGAGGGGAAGATTACTGTCAGCATCAAGGCACAGGAGAGTGGGCGTCTGGAGGCAATTCGTGATGGCAAGATCGAGGCGGCTTATTATTCCCGCAGTAGCAGCTACGATGATCCATACGGTCTCATTGGAACTTATGTCAATGCCGCGCAGGAAGTGATTTTGGAGTGTGGCTTTGATCCTTCGACTGAGAACGTTGCGATCACCTATGACTTTGACGGAAACGGCAGTGAGGAGACGCTGGAGAAGACTTATCTCGACTGGCAGATGTCAACGGTTGCTGGCGGCACCTACGCAGATGATGTGGAGACAAAGCTCCATATTCTTGCGAGACTTGAGAATGCACTTCTGGGTGGTTTTCGGACCCTGCCCGTGTGTGTGGGCACGGATGTGCTGCTGTATTCTCAAAAGGTGGAGTATGCCACCACCGATGCCAATACATTTGCAGCCTACGGCGGTATCAGATTGATGACTTATAATTACGATGACGCCGCATGGAAGGATTACTGCGCAAAGGGTAGCTTAAGCTACGAGTAGACCTGGACTTTGTCAGAACAGATCTGGCATTTGTGGAGAGGCTGTCGTAAAATGCTTCATGAAACTTCTGTTTCTGTGCGATTTCAATGAGAGTTAGCCAAGGCTAAAATTTATATCGAGACATTTCTCGTTGAAGTCGTGCAGGGCAGAGGATGAAATTTGCATTTTGCGGCAGCCTTGCCTCTTTGATAAAGGAGAACTATGTGGAAATATACGTTGAAACGGATTTTGCTGATGCTCTTCACTCTTTTTGTGATCACATCGATCTGTTTTTTTCTCATCAAGATTCTTGAGCCGAACGA
>CAJLGN010000098.1 GCA_905206195.1 uncultured Roseburia sp. | reverse complement strand
AGATTCACTTGAGGGATGTTATGGGGAGAGAAACAGGGGAGGGATCGGTGCACCGCTTGAATCGCAGCGTACAGATCATTCTCAGAAAAGTGGGGATTTTTTGGAGGTTAAATACAGCGTTTATTCTGATTTTGGTTGGATCGGCTATGTTTTTGACCTTTTTTAGTTTTTATAAATAAGCAGCCGAGATCGGACAGAACAATAACCGTTATATTTCACTGTTGGTCCAGAATGTGGAGATGAAAATTGAGGACAGCATGAGCGAGTATGAGGAGATGGCGCTCGCGTTTTATGACGATGAAAATATCATAAGGGCTCTGCAGGAAAACGCGCAGCTTAAGAACGATCCGTCCGAGTTATCGCAGGAAATCTATGAAAAAAATAAAGATGCCATACAGACGGGAGCAATACCACATGACAGAGAAAAACGGGTTTTGGCGCGGCGGGACCATCCGCAATCTGGACGAATTTTATAAATCGGATTTTTATCTGCAGCCGCAGGAAAAGAGGGGATATCCGGTCTGGTTTGCCTCCGGGGAACAGACCACATCCTTCTATAAAACAGAACAGGATTTTTATGGTCTGCCGGATATCATGACGCTGTGTAGCGCGGTGTATGCCCATCGGACAGAAGTTTTCTGGGTATTCTGGTCATGAATATTGAATTAGACGCATTTTCGGGAGCGATGGATGGCCGTCATGCCTACAATGATGGAAATACATTTCTGGCCGGGGAGAGATCGGCGAGGGCAGTATCGGTCTTGGAAATGTAAACCGGAGAATCCGTTTATATTACGGGGGGACATACGGGCTTGGCATCTCGAGTCAGACTGCGCGGGGGACGGACATCTGCACTGTGCTTCCGGTAAGAAATCATTCGGAGGACATGGCAAAACTGGGGGGAGGACATGAAAAAGATGGCATACAAAGTACTGATAGTCGATGATGAAGAGATTGTATGCAGAGGATTAGCGCAATTTATAAAGTGGCGGGAATATGGATTTGAGGTGGCAGGAACGGCCTGCAGTGTGGATGAAGCGCTGGTTTTACTCCATCAGATAGAGGTGCAGGTGGTCTTTATGGACATCAGGATGCCGGAAAAAACGGGTCTTGAATTGCTGCAGATTCTAAAAAAGGAATACCCGGGAATCAAATCGGTTGTTCTGAGCGGATTTAGCGAGTTTTCGTATGCGAGGGAGGCGCTGTGGTATGGCGCGGTGGATGACCTGAGCAAGCCGGTGAATTTAAAAGAAGTGGAGCGTCTGCTCGCGGAGATGCGGGAGGCATTTGAGTCGGAGGAAGTCACAGAAAAAATCAGGCGCAATCGAATTGAGGCGATCCTTTTATCGATTGCAAAAGGATATGGAAGGGCAGAGACAGAAAACTGTAATCTGCCGTCAATTAGCAGATGGTATGACATTTCATTTGGACTGTTAAACCGCGATATTACGCCGGAAAAAATTCAGGAGCGAAAGGAGCGGATACGCGCGGAGATCGAAGCGGTTGTGCCGGACGCCTTCTTTTTGAATCATGAAGTATATGTGGTGTTTGCAATTATACCCTATGAAACTGAGTCGGAGATAGAGAGCTTCACGTCAATTCTTCAACAGCTGGATGAAGCGCGGGGGCAGTGGGCGTGTGGGATCAGCAAGGCAAAGCAGGGGATCAAAGATTTGCGGATCGGATTTTTGGAGGCGGAACGCGCGCTGCGCTATCAGAAGGCGGGAGAAAAAAGCGGGCTCGCCTGGTATCGCAATGTAGAAAAATTATTCTCCCAGAGTTCTTCGGAGTTGCAGGAGGGGATTGCTGAGATCAAACAGGAGCTGACCGATCCACAGGTGCGCAGTCAGGCGCCAGGGCATCTGGATGAAAAGCTGGAGCAGTTAGAGCGGAGGGCGAACACCGTCATGCAGTTTCAGACGGCCTGTATCCAGTGCCTCATTGAGCTGTATGACTTCCTGCAGGCGAAAAAACTACAGGATGTTGATCTGCACGGACAGCTAAACGGGATTTTGGAGAAGCTTCTTTTGTGCAATGGTACCCACAGCTCGAGGGAGTGCATGAAGACGCATCTCGAATTTGCGGCAGGGCAACTCGATTCTATGGATGAGGGACAGTTCGGAAAAGGGGTGATAAAGGAAATCCAATTATATATTTTAAAGCATTATGATGAAAATATAACGCTGGCGATGTTGGCGGAGCAGTTTTATCTGGATCTCTCAGAAGATGGAAACAGGAGAGCGCTCCGGGGGTGTCTGGAGCGAGGCCGAGGGAGGAACGCGAAGTATATGGACATGCAATTGTAAAAGAGGGAGGGAAGAATGCTGAGGATAGCGATATGTGATGATGACAGTGCATTTGCCGGCAGTCTTGAGACTGCAGTGCGCAAGGAGATCCAGGAGATGGGAAAGCGGACGGAGACGGAAGTATTCTCGGACGGCTGTACGCTGCTGGCTGATATGGAAAAGGGATACCGCTATGACATGATCTTCATTGACATAGAGATGCGGCAGATCGACGGGATCGAAGCTGCCCGCCGCATCCGGGAGATCGACCGCTCGGTATTGTTGATCTATGTTTCGGGATATGAGCAGTATCTGAAGGAATTGTTTGAGGTGGAGCCGTTCCGCTTTCTTTCAAAGCCGCTGGATGTCGACAGATTTCGCCGTTATTTTCATGAAGCGTGCGCGCGTGTTGGCAGAACAGAGGCGTTTTACCAATTTACCTTCAACAAGGAGATACGCAAAGTGGTTCTGCGAAACGTCGCATATTTTGAGAGCTGTAACCGGGTAATTCATATCTTTTTGTCGGACGGCACGCAGGAGCAGTTTTATGGAAAGCTAAACGATGTGGAAAAGGAGCTTGCGGGGAGCCGTGTCTATTTTTTGCGGATTCACCAGTCTTTTCTTGTCAATTATGATTACATAAAGAAAATGAATTTTACGGGTGTAACCATGTCTTTTGCAGGGGAAGAAACGGAGTTGAAAATCAGCGAGGACCGGAAGCGGGAAGTCAGAAAACAGCTCTGCGAGATTGCAGGTGGAAGGGCGGTGGTGGAATGAGCGCCACCCCGCTGGAACCGATGAATCTCCATCTGTCCCTGCTGCATCTGCTCGTCATGTACAGGTGCATGAAAGCTTTTTTTAATCCGCAGTGGAAGTCAGTGCCGTCGTGCGTGGCTTGGGGGATTTATTATCTCTTTCAGGTGTTCTTTGCGTTTCTGCCCATGATGCCCTCGCAACTGCTGTTTATCGGAAATATTATGCTTGTCCTGCTCATAAGTTCTCTTTCTGGGCGGGGCAGTCTGATGCGGCGATGCCTGTTCTCCGTTCTGGTGTGCACCGTCTGGATGCTGGTGGAGATCATTGTCATCCTTCTGCTTGAAGTATTTGGCCTGGACGGGGAGGAACTGTGGGTGGCCGGGAGCGTTATTTCAAAGACCTGTATGCTCATCCTCGCGGTGATTGTCGGGTGGCATATGCAGGGGAAGCTCCACAGGGATATTCCTCTCAAATATTTTTTGACAGTCCTTATGATTCCCATCTGCAGCGTGTATCTGATGCACCATATTTTTTTGATTGCGTTCAGCCATAAAGAGTATGCCATGTTTGCGGTCTCTGCCAGTGTCATCCTTTTGCTTGTCAGCTATGTGGTATTTGAAGTTTACGAGTGGATGAGTAAGGATGCACAGATTCGGGAGAAGAATCGCCTGTACGAGCAGCAGCTGGAGCTGTGCAGCAGGCAGGCAAAGGAGCGGGAAAGCCTCTATCTTGAAATGCGCCGGATCCGACATGATATGAAAAACCATCTTTCCGCAATTGCAGGCATGATCGACGCCTGTGACAGGGAGGGGGCCGCCCGCTATATCAGAGAGCTTTTGGATGACGGAATCGCCGGCAGTTCCAAGGAGGTATCCCGCAGCGGGAATATTGTGGTGGATGCGCTTGTGAACCACAAATTTAAGCTTTGCCGCAGGGAGGGGATCCCGCTGGAGGCAACCGTTTTCCTCCCGGTATCCCTGCCGTTTCAAAGCGGGCATCTTGCGATCCTATTCGGGAATCTGCTGGAGAACGCGATGGAGGCCTGCAGAAAGGTGGAGGCACAAAAGCGGTATGTCCGGCTGGATGCATCCTACGCCAAAGGGGTGCTTTTTCTGACCGTTGTCAACCCTTATAATGGTGAGTCCAGACGAAACAGGGAGGGGAAGTTTCTCACTTTAAAGGGGGATACTGTGCATCACGGATTTGGTCTTGCATCCGTGGAGCAGGCAGTGGCGGACTATCACGGGCAGGTTGAGGGCAGGGAGGAGGAAGGTGTCTTTCAGGTGTCCGTGGTGATGTACGGAGAAAAGTGACATGATGCTCCAGCTTTTTAGCGGAAAAGAGGAAAATTATGGAATAAATAGATGCCATGAGGCATATAAATATAAAGTGATAGGAGGTAAAAATCATGGAAAAAAGAGACAAGGTTTTGGCGGCAAAGTTGTTGGAGAAAGTTGCACGCAAATCAGTGCAAGCGGCTGTGGACAGCAGGTGTATGTATGTTCTGCATCAGCCGAAGCAACCGGAGAACATCAGAAAGTTTGAAAAATAAAAAGATGTTTTCACGCCCCGAAATACCCTTTTGCACGGAGAAGACCGGTGCAGGAGGGTATTTTTCTGCCCAAAATAAAACAGGGGGACCAGAAATTCTTACGTTGAAATCCACAATTTTTACATAAGAGTGAAAAATGGTATATTTGGGGTAAAATGAAGAAGACACAAAGTTCAAGTTCTGAAAGGAGAAGGCGTATGAAAAAAGTAGTTGCACTTGTCAGTACGGTGGTATTTTTGCTTAGCAGTTTGGCAGTTTCTGCGGAGGAAGTTCCGCGCAATGCCGCGGAAGCAGCCCAGGTAGAACAGTTGTTGGAGGTGGATGTCCTCCGTGGCACAGAACGGATTGTCAATTTGTCCCCAACTGCTACATACTCTATGGATGCTGACACAGCATCGTCCGACGTGATTTTGGGCAGATCTATCATAGGGGGAAGCGATGAGAGGACGAAGATCACGAACACAACAGCGTCCCCCTATTACGGAATCGCGTATTTGAGCATCACGATGGAGGTCGGTGAGGAGTACCGGGGGACTGGCTTTATGATTTCTCCGAATGCAATGCTGACAGCGGGACACTGCTTGAAATCCCCCACCAGCAAAGCGAAATCAGTGACTGTCTACCCGGGAAGAAATGGCGCATCGAAGCCCATTACAGCGAATATGACAAAATATTATGTGGACACGAAATATACGGGCAGCGAAGCGGAGTGGGATTATGGTATTGTCGTGTTGGACAGCAATGTTGGTGATACGACGGGCTGGTTTGGCCTGCACGGAACAAGCGGAAGCAGCCTGGGAACCACAGAGATAACGGTCAGTGGATATCCTGCAGATTTACCGGGATCTTACATGTGGACTTGCGGTGGAACAGTGAGCAACATTAAAGCAAACCGTTTTCAGCACACCGCGGACACAGCCGGTGGAGAAAGTGGTTCACCGACATATTTCCAGAATGGCATCTATGGAAATCAGGCGGTGGGTATTCATACACATGGCGGGAATTACAGCAGAAGAATTACCCCCACGCTGGTAAATTGGTTAAAAGATAACGATTATGCAAACTAAAAGGAAAAGAATGATTGTATTCCCGGTTGTCATCGCATTGCTTTTTGGATGTATTGTGCTCATGCAGTGTGAGTGGGCGGGGAGAGACGGTGGGAGACGGGAAGCAACAATAGAAGGAATCATTTTGGAAATCCGCGAAGAGAGCCTGTTGTTTCAGGATGATGTAGGTGGAGTGTACAGGGTAACCTTTGCAGCCGATGGGATTGGAGAAGAAATAAAAAGTCTGTCCGTCGGAGATGCCATAAAAATTTGGTTTTCCGGTGAGATAGCAGAAACAGATCCGATGCAGATTACGGCATGCAAAATAAAAAAAATACTTCGTTAGCGGAATGGCGGCGTACTCTGTTTTTGGCAGCGTACGCTGCCTTTTTTGTGTGGGCTGCAGTTTGTTTTACGAGACGGCGCGCGGTGGAATTTAGAGCAAGCGGCGGGCATAGGACAATCTCCCTTTTGCATAGG